>JBAUVX010000076.1:0-8962 GCA_049583465.1 Waddliaceae bacterium
AGCCCTTTTCACTCCCAGAGAAAAAGACTGCTACCAAAAGATTGCTCTATTAAAAGCGCCGGATGAAATTGAAATCGAGCAGGACAAAACAAGCCTCATCATCGTGGAACCCAATCCTCACCCAACCTATAGAAGCAAATTAACCAAGAGGTGGGAAGAATTTTACCATCAGCAAGATTATAAAAATCGCATTCTCTTCCTAACAGGAAGCAATTCAACGTTGCAGACTGTTCGAAACCTATCGGCACAGTACAGAGCTATTAAGGCAATCATCGCAGAAGATGGCCTCGAGCTGCTTACAGATACAGATCCCCGAAGGATCGAAGCAACTCAAGATAGGGAAGCGATTTATGCAAGATTGAAAATGGCTCTCAAAGAAGCTTTCCATCTTCTCCTTTATCCCGCAAAAGATGGATTGAAGGAGGCTGCTTTTGCGTTCCAACTTGAAGCCAATGAGTTTGATGGCGAAACAGAGGTAAAAAACACACTTCTCAACAAAGCTAAATTTACAGATGAAATAGAAGGGAAAGCATTTCGTCAAAAATGCGAGCAGCGGCTTTTTGGTGAACAGAAAAGAAGAAACTGGTCGGAGGTAAAAAAACGGGCGGCCGCAAATCCCCATTGGCCCATCCATCATCCACAAGGACTTGATATTCTTAAAAAACAAGCCATTGCAGAAGGGGAATGGGTGCAAGAGGGAGATTTTGTGAATATTGAACCACCTCCGCCAAAAGCTACGGTAAGCATTAATCCATTCTACCAAGATCCTGAAACCGGCGAGGCATCGCTGAAGATTATCCCTGAGTATGGCAACGATGTTTACTATGAAGAGGGTGAAGGGATTCCGAATGCCCATTCAAAAAATATCTCCGAGCTTTATCACTTTAAGACCAAGGCTTTACGCATCAATTTCCTTTGTGTCGACAGGGAGGGAAAATATGAGTCCGGAGACATCGTTTCCTGGAAAAATAAAATTTCTGTGAGCCACAAGTTCATCCATCATTTGATCGAGCTCAAAGCGGTCCCTGCAGGCAACATCTATTATACCCTTGATGGATCAGACCCCAAATCCCGCGGCATTGAGTATCGGGAGCCGTTTCGTATCGAAAAGGGGCAAAAGCTGCTCGCTTACTGTGCTTGCCATGGAAAGGTTTCGTCAGAAGTAAAACGGGTAGATGTCTCATTTCTTCATGAAGGGTTTAAAATTGATCCTCAGCAACTATACTCATGGAGTCCTAAATTTAATCATCAGAGAAAGTCGGAAGCCTTTCAATTCCTTGAAATGCTGAAAAAATGCGATGGAAAAGTCAGCGATTTAACCCTTGATTTTTGCAGCTCCGATGATGTGTACGCCATTGATTTTGCCAAAAACCAAGGAGCTCTTTCTTGTTACTCTGAAGCTGAAAGCATTTTAAAATCCCTTCAAAACGCTATCCAAGGAACCGAGTTAGAATTGAAAGGATTAAGTTTTGGAACTTTGCAGCTTCAGGGTGTTCACTTGCAAGACTGGTGCCGTGAAAAAAATATTGACCCTGCCAAAGAGGACATTAGTTTATGCGAAGGCTGAATTACTTAGGATTCGGATTCTGCCCGGAAGAGACGCATCACCACTTTCTCGTAACAATGCCAAAAGGCAGGTCTCGGGATGCAGAAGTGGTAATTTCCGAACATTTCTGCTGGCACGATCCAAAAGAGAGGCCCCACTCCGTTAGTCTAGTCGACCGTGAGAATCAAGTGAAAGTCCTTATTAAATTGAGTACTTGGAGGCAGATTGTCGATCATGTGCAGTATGAATTTAACCGCCGGTTGAAGGCCTTGCGAATCCCTGTAGGAAAGTGGAAAAAGATCGGACCTATCCCTTTAAGCCGAACATTCGGCAAAGAACTTGTCCTCCTTTGCTGGGCACTTGAGGAGTGCAGCTCGCAGCTTTCCCCCATCGCCCTTGCCAATTGGTTAGGATTAGCTCCGGAAGAGCGATGGTGGCTCTATACCATGACAAACGCAGCTTGCGGTGATCCTATTCACGACAGACATCGCGGTTGGAGGCGTGCCATCAAGTATGCTTTAACGGATAACCCGGTATCTGAGAAGGTTTTGAAATCCAGAAGCCGTTGCTTTCCAAATAAAGCGAAGGAGGTACGCCATGCCTAACCCTTCTTTTATTGAACGACAGTTTCCGGTCGGCCGCATTTCGAAAGAGTGT
Organism: Waddliaceae bacterium; assembly: GCA_049583465.1. GTDB lineage: Bacteria > Chlamydiota > Chlamydiia > Chlamydiales > Waddliaceae > JBAUVX01. The sequence goes on from JBAUVX010000076.1 coordinate 2,204, forward strand.
TTTAAGGAAAGAAAGGCAGGCTCGGGTCAAACCTTAACGGGTGTCGGCAAGTGGTGGGGGCGGAAACCGCTCTTTTTAGTGAGAAGTACTTTACTGGGCTGTCTCATGCCATGTTCTCAGGATCCTAAGAAAGACCTCGATATTTTCCAAAAAATCCTAACCATGGACGATGAAGGCCTCTGGAAGCGAAAAAATAAAGCCATACCCGGCAAAAGGCTGCAACAAATTCTAGGTTCAAAATGGGATGATTACCAAAACGCTTCAAAAACCGAGAAAAAACTCTTGGAGAAAAAAGCCTTTCGTTCGTTAGGGTACGATGAAAAAATTACCTATTGCTCACGTCCCGAGCAAATATCGGGACCATCGGAGGAAGCTTGGAATGAAATTAACGCCCACTTACAAACAAATGCGGCAAGCCTTTCTGAACTCATTGAACAATTAGGGGAAAAACTCTGGGAACGGAGACCTCGTGTAGGCGATGTCTTTTGCGGTGGTGGTTCCATCCCCTTTGAAGCCTCAAGAGTAGGCGCCGATGCCTTTGCTTCAGATCTAAACCCGGTAGCGACGCTGTTAACATGGGGCGCTGTTAATCTTCTCGGGGCCGCTGAAGAAGAAAAAATCATCATCGAGCAATCTCTTCACAAGGTCTATGAGGCTGTTGATCAAAAAGTGTGTCATTTAGGCATCGAGCATAGCGCATTGGGCGAGAGGGCTGATGCCTATCTTTATTGCGTAGAGGCCCATTGTCCTGCAACGGGATATTTTTTACCCTTAGCTCCTTCTTGGGTGATCAGTGAAAAAGACCGGGTATGCGCTGTCTTGAAAAAAGATGAAAAGAATAAGCGGTATGCGATTGAGATAGTCGAAAATCCCGACGATGCGATTTGGGAAAAGGCGCAGCAAGGGACAGTAGCAGACGGATACATGATCTGTCCGGAATCAGAAGAAAAATTTTCCATCCGCGAGCTTCGGGGAGATAATACCGTCGATGGAAAATCCAGCTATGGACTCCGCACATGGGAAAATGATGACATCATGCCTCAAGAGGGCGACCTCTTTCAAGAGCGTCTCTACTGCATCCGCTGGAAGCCGCAAGAAAATGGAAAGCGGACTTACCGCGCCCCCACATCCCACGATTTGAAAAATGAGGAGTCGATCCTGTCTTTAGTCGAGAAAAATCTCGACAAATGGCAGCAAAATGGCTGGATTCCCTCCACAATTTTTGATCCTGAGGGTGATAAAACTTCAGAACCTGTACGAACTCGTGGCTGGACACACTGGCATCATCTTTTTACTCCTAGGCAGCTTCTGTATAAAGCATGGCTCATGGAGGAGGTCGACAAGCTCAAACACCAAAAGGCTAGGGTTGCGGGTTTACTTGGTGTTGGTTGCTGTGCGAATTGGAATTCACGTTTGTCTCATTGGAATAATGAAAATATTAAACAAGTTTTTTATAATCAGGCATTAAATACTTTTTTTAACTTTGCTTCACGAGGCTTTCACCTACTACAAACGCAATTTAACTTTAATTTTTGCAACCTTCAAGGAACTAAACATCCATCTCTGAAGATCGCCCCGATGGATGCACGTGATTTAGCTAATACATGCGACATCTGGATTACAGATCCCCCTTATGCTGATGCTGTTCATTTTCACGAATTAGCCGACTTTTTCTTAGCATGGTATGAGAAGCAAATTCCGGAAATTTTTCCGGAATGGTATACCGATGCCAAGCAGGCATTAGCTGTGCGGGGACCTGACGGTGATTTCAAACATGCAATGGTTGAAATCTATGAAAACCTCTGCAACCACATGCCCAAAAACGGCCTGCAAGTCGTCATGTTTACCCACCAAGATGCCGGAGTATGGGCTGATCTGGGAATGATACTGGCACGTGCCGGTCTAAGAGTCAGCAATGCGTGGACCATTGCCACAGAAACTGCCAATGTAGGAATTAAGCAGGGAAATTATGTGCAGGGAACAGTTCTCCTAGTTCTGCGAAAGCGTTTGGAAAAGAACTCGGGATTTATGGACGAGGTGATCCCGGAGCTAGAGAAGGAGGTCCTTCGACAACTTGAATTAATGCAGCATGTCGATGAGCTCGATGATCCCAACTTCTCCGACACCGATTATCAACTTGCAGCTTATAGTGCTGCGTTGAGGGTTGCCACGCAGTATACACACATCGAAGGGCGGGACATTACGGAAGATCTCTATATCAAAAAGGGAAAAGGCCATGAATCGATCCTGGAGGCGCTCATCCGCCGCGCTCTTGACATAGCAGTACAGTATTTGATCCCTAAAGGAATATTCAAAGAGATCTGGAGGCTTTTTTCCAATGAAGAAAAACTTTATCTCAAGGGAATTGAAATCGAATCCCGCGGCGAAGCCAGAAGCGGATGCTTTCAGGAGATGGCACGAGGATTCGGGATAAAGGATTACAAGATGTTTTACGCCAAAACAAAAGCCAACCAAACACGCTTTAAAAGCCCCCTTGAGTTTAAAAAATCCCTCCTCAACGGAAAAGGCTTTGGTAATAGTGCAACACGGCATCTTCTTTTTGCGATTGCAGAAACACAGTCCCACGACGATCCCAGAGTAGGGCAGAAGTGGCTGAAGGCCGAGCGCTCTAACTTCTGGGGAGAGAGAAAAACCTTCCTTGCACTCCTGCAATATTTGATGAGATTCGGCCACTTCGAACACATGCCGCAATGGAAAGAAGCATCAAAAGCGGCAGAAAGGCTCCTCAATGTCCTTTCGAATGATCCGGGTGTTTAGGAAATGATTAGCCGATTTTCCTCTAGAAAAGAACGACTTGAGAAGCAGTTTCTTCAACCAAAACTAAAAGGGGCCTCCTCCTATCATCGAATCGCGGGGTATTTTCGCTCTTCGATATTGGAGATTGCCGGCGAGGAGCTTGAAAACCTTGAAGGGGTAGCACGCATTGCCTGTAATTCAGACATCTGCAAAGAGGATATGGCGACTCTTCGCGCAGCCGAACACGCGCAAAGACAGTCCTGGTGTGCCGGTAAACCTGAGGAGTTGCCGAGTGAAGGAAAAGAGCGGTGTGCCCGATTGCATCAACTCATTACATCCGGAAAAATTGAAATTAAAGTTCTTCCCGACGACGTATTTGGACTTATCCATGGCAAGGCAGGTGTCATTCGATATGCAGATCGTCCCCCGACATGTTTTTTAGGAAGCATTAATGAAAGCCAAAGTTCCTGGACCTGCAACTACGAACTTCTTTGGGAAGACTCTTCGGAAGAAGCAGTTCATTGGGTTCAGGAGGAGTTTGATGCTCTCTGGAATTCCCCATACGCCTATCCCTTGTGTCAATTTGTAATCGACGACCTCAAAAGGATAGCCAATAGAGAAGAAATTACCAAGGATGAGTGGCTCAAAGCTCCTGATCCCGAGTCGGCCATTGTCGAGTCGCCGATCAACCGTGAACAGCTGGGTCTTTGGCCTCATCAAAAGTATTTTGTAAAGCGTGCATTTGAAGCCCATCAAGAGCATAAGGCCCGCTTTATTCTTGCCGATCAAGTGGGATTGGGAAAAACGATTCAGCTTGGATTTATCGCTCAACTGATTGCGATGACAGATAGAGAACCTGTTCTCATCTTAACGCCCAAATCGCTTCTGCTCCAATGGTTTGAGGAGTTAAAGGATAAATTTAAAATTCCTTGTGCCATGTGGGATGGCAAGCAATGGATTGATGAAAGTGGTTTGCTTTATAGAGGCTCCCAGAGACATTCTTTATCAAAAGCTCCTCGGAAAATCGGCATTGTTCCTTATAGCCTCGTTGTTCGGAACAAAGAGTCTTGGTCGGAACTGCTTAGCAACCGTTATAGCTGTGTGATTGTCGATGAAGCGCATAAAGCACGAAGGAAAAAAATTAATCCGAAAAAAATTGGGAAACCATCAAAAGACAACTTAAACAATTTGCTGGAATTTCTCTCTCAAATCAGTTCCCAAACTAAAAGCATGTTTCTGGCTACAGCAACTCCTGTTCAAATTCATCCGATCGAAGCATGGGATCTTCTATGGATTCTATCAAAAGGGAGCGATGAGGTTTTGGGTAATCCCTATAGCAATTGGTTCAAGAATCCCGATAAAACGCTTCAACTAGTCATGAGGAAAGCGAATCTTCCCAATTCTTTGGATCAAGCCTGGGCATGGATATGCAATCCCATTCCAGGGTCCAATGAAGCAGATATTTTTAAACAGATCCGAGAAAAAACGCGTCTTTCTTCAAATCTGCATGTCCTAACAAATGAATGGAAAAACCTGCCAATCATCATTCAAACAAAGATTAATAACATATTAGGCATCTATAGGGATGATTATAATCCATTTATCCGGCACATCATTTTACGAAAAAGAACTTTTCTAGAGCAGAAGATCAACCCCATCGACGGGGAACCTTATTTGAAGCCCATTCGCGTCTTTCGTTTTGGGGAAAAACCGCAAGAAGCTATCGACCTGCCGGAATATTTAATGAAGGCCTACCACTTGGCGGAGGACTTCTGCAAGTCTCTGCAAAAGCGGGTTCGCGGAGCAGGTTTTATGAAGACAATGCTCTTAAGGCGTATTGGAAGTTCCATCTCAGCCGGAACGAAAACCGTAAACAAATTTCTCGAAGAAAGGCCATTATCGGAAGAAGAGGAAGATGAGGCGGAAGATGAAATCGAGGAAACAGCCAAGTCGATCTACCCTTTAATGCCGTCAGAAAAAGAGATTCTCAACATGTGCCTAGAGCATTTGTCATTCAATAAAGAACGCGACCCCAAGTTTTCTAAAATTGCCCAGAAATTGATGCAAGAGAATTGGCTGGAAAGAGGGTGCATTGTTTTTTCTCAATACTATGATTCGATAGATGACTTAGCTCAATTTCTTTCTCAAAAACTCCCGAATGAGACCATCGCTATTTACGCCGGAAGCAAACGCTCTTCCCTAATAAGCAGGGGGAAAAGAAAAACAATCGATCGCGAGCGGATCAAACAAATGGTGGCTGAAAGGCAGCTTCGACTTGTTTTGGGAACGGATGCTGCAAGCGAAGGTCTTAACCTCCAAAAGCTAGGAACTTTGATAAATCTTGACCTGCCCTGGAATCCTACACGGCTTGAACAGAGGAAAGGAAGAATTCAGAGAATAGGTCAAGAGCGTGAAGAAATTTACATCTACAACATGCGCTATCGTGATTCTGTTGAGGACAGAGTCCATCAGAAGCTATCTGACCGATTGGAAAATATTTATTCTTTCTTTGGACAAATTCCCGATACCTTGGAATCTGCTTGGATTGATGAGGCTCTGGGAACGAACACGTTTAATGTGACGAAAGTAAATCAGTGCGACAACCCCTTCAATGAAAAATATTCACGGGTTGAAGATGTCAACTGGGAATCATGCACGCGTGTGTTGTCGGCAAGTGATATACAGGAAGTTTTGCGGCAAGAATGGTAAACTGAAATGAGGAGACATTGTTGATGGCTTTAGACCTATTAACCCGAACAATTGATTTTTTGCGTGAAAAAGAGGGCGAAAAATTTACCGCCCGGGAAATAGCCAAGGCTTTAATGGTGGGATTCCCGGAATTGTGTCAGAAAAAGAAGGAGAGGAGTTCTCGGCTGAAAACCGACGGTGAATTACTGCAGCAAATTGCTGCTGAGATTGGTGCCGGGCGCCCCCAAATTCAGAAAAAGTGCCCTCAGATAGAAATTTCAGAGGGTCGGCCAAGAAGATATTTTTATCATGCAATTGTCAAAGCGTCAGCCAACTTTGTCAATTGCTCACAAAATTATCCTGCCGAAAAGACTGATGTGTGTCAACAAATCAGAGAGCATGATCTATATCCCATACTCACTTCCTATCTGAAAAGTGAACACAATGCGTGGGGAAAACGAATTGATGAAAAACGCGCATCAAATCAACAGGGGGCCGGCGCCAATCGCTGGCTTTTTCCGGATATTGTGGCATTTGAAGATTTTAGTTGTGAATGGGGATCGAGAGGTCAAAGACTGTGCACAGCATTGTGCAGTGTGGCAATGCAGACTCTGGTCTTTTGAAGTAAAAAGACGGATCACCCGATCAAATGTGAGAGAGGTGTTTTTTCAAGCTGTCAGCAATAGCACGTGGAGCCATCTCGGATATTTGGTGGCTGCCGAGGTTGAAGGAGAAGATACCAATAAGGAGTTGCGAATTTTATCTGCCCGCCACGGTATCGGAATCATTAAGTTGGATTTCGAAAATCCCTCAGAAAGTCAAGTCATGATCCCTGCATTTGTCCGTTCTGATCTAGACTGGAATCACATCAATCGATTGTCTGTTGAAAATGCCGACTTTCGCGATTTTATTCAGAACGTACGTCATTTCCATCAAACCGGAGATGTACGTTCCAAGGACTGGGACTCTACCCGTTTAGCTTGATGGCGGATGAGGTAGAAACATGCTCGCTATGTCTCATCAGAACAAAGCAGAAGGAGGGGAAGGAGGACAGGCTTGGGTGCATAGTGTCCTTACCTTGCGGAGCAGGTGCGGAATGTATACGAAAAGGTCCATTCTCCTCACCTCTGCGGCGCCGCGACTCCGTGTTTAAATTTTCTTAACTAACCCCATGGGCGAATTGTTAACCAGTCATTCTCCATGACCAACTGCCCTACTTTTTGCTGGAGGATACTCTCTTGTTGTCCCTGCTTTTTCAAATCGTTTTCACGTTTTCTAGGATCTTCAAAGATGGATATTGCTCCAACTAAGAGC
>JBAUVX010000077.1:0-3149 GCA_049583465.1 Waddliaceae bacterium
CGAAGAAGCATGGGAAATGATTAAAGAAGAACTCACCATAAGACGCATGCTTGCCATGCGAGTGAATTCCCTAGCCTTTCAATCGGTCACTCCAAAAGATGTCCGCCAAGCTTATGAGAATTACGAAAAAGAACATCCCCGCACCGATGCTTGGCGTTACCAAGTGATTTCCGTACGCGGGGAAAACGCCGACGAATGTGAAGAACTTGCCAATTATGCGTTTCAACTGTTGCAGGAAGAGAGCTGTCCGATTGACGAACTCGAACATGCGCTGACGCAATCCCCCTATGCGACAGGAAACCTCGCCGTGAATATCTCCAATGATTATCACAATGACGAAAAAGACATCTCCGAGAGCCATAAACAAGTTCTCTGCGCCCTCGCGCCCGCAACATTTAGCCCCCCTATTTCTCAACAAAGCCGCGCCAATCAGTCGACAGTGTTTCGCATTTTTTACCTTAAAGAGATCATTCTCGGAGGAGCCCCTCCGTATGAAGAGATGGAAAATCAGCTGAAAGAGAGGTTGATCGAAGAGACCATCCATCAAGAATCTGAAAAATATATCGCGAAGCTCCGCAAACATTTTGATGTCGAAAATATGAACCAATACCACATGATCCCCGATGACTTTCTACCGTTCGCACTGAAATAAACCAGAGTTCCGGACTATACACATTCAAACTCAAGAATTCGTTGACATCATGTATCAACCCAGCGAACTGGGAAAATATCTCAGACAACTTGGCATCGCTCCAAAAAAAAGACTCTCCCAACACTTTTTATGCGATCAGAATATTATTAAAAAAATTGTCGCCTTTGCCGATCTTAAACCACAAGATGTGGTTGTGGAAGTTGGCCCGGGTGCCGGTGCCCTGACTGAGGCTCTTCTTGAAACAGGAGCTGAAATTTTAGCTATCGAAAAAGATCCTCCTCTTGCGGAAGCACTGCAACGGCTCTCGCAAAAATATGAACAATGCCGCATTTATTGCGCAGATATTTTGTCCTTTCCTTTAGACGAAACCGTGATGCAGAAGGTCAAACCCCCTCAACGTGCGAAAGTCGTTGCCAACCTTCCCTACCATCTTACCAGCCCCATTATCGCCCTTTTTGCTCCTAAGCATCGCCTTTTTTCCTCCTTAGTCGTCATGGTGCAAGAAGAAGTTGCCCGGCGGTACATCGCTGAACCCGGGACAAAAGAGTACGGATCGTTCTCCGTTTTTCTTCGTTACTACTCTTCTCCTCACTATGGCTTTCGGGTCAGCCGCCATTGTTTTTTCCCTCAACCTAGGGTAGACTCCGCTGTCATCAAATGCGAACTTAGGCCGCCCCCTTATGTTTCCCATGAAGGGAATTTTTTTCGCATGGTACGGACAGGATTTGGCCAGAGGAGAAAAATGTTGAGAAGCTCCCTTAAAGATCTCTATCAGCCCGAATGGGTGGAAAAGGGGCTGCAAAGCATTGGAAAACCTCCACACTCCCGTCCGGAAGAGCTCTCGCTGCAGCAATTCATTTCCTTATTCGAAATCTTAGCAGAAAAAAACAGCTAAAGATTCCCGCCGCTAAAAGCTTGAGATAAGGATAGGCTCCTACCCATTGAGTCAGACGATGATGCCAACTGAAAGAAACATCTTCCGCCGCTAAGAGCGGTTCAGTCCTAAGAATGCTGCCTTCCCGGTCTTCGATTGTCAACTGCCCCACTTGCTGTCCTTTTTTGACGGGGATTTCAACCCTATTCCAAGACAGAAAACAGCTGATCTCGGGCTCTTCGGCAGGATAACTCTCGATCACAACATCGTGTTCGATATATCCTTCAAGCGGCTTCGCTGCCCCCGGCAAAGTCAGGGTGGGAGCCTGGCGCCCGCTGTTTAAAAGAGTACGCCGACGTTTTGTCTCTGAAAAGGCAAGTTCGAAGAGTTTTTTTGCATCCTTAAATCTCTCTTCCCGCTTTTCGCATTTGAGCAAAACGGCAATAAGTGTCCGTTCACGATCTTTGGCCGCACCGACAAAAGTGTATTGCGCATCCGAGGTGTAGCCCGTTTTTACCCCGATTGCCTTAGAATAGTAATATTTACCCTGCCTTAATAGCTTATTGCTCTGTACTAATGTCGTTGCCTTTTGCATATTTGTTTGAGGGCGGGCCGCTTGTGTTTTCTTCACGATCTCTCTGAAGGTGGGATTGTTTAACGCCTCGCGTGTGATTTGCGCCATCTCATAAGCTGTTGTCTGCTGATTGGGATGGTGAAGGCCGTGGGGATTTGTCAACACCGTCTGACGGCATCCCAACTCTTGCAGGTAGTGATTCATTCCTTCCATAAAGGTAGAAATACTCCCGCCGACATGTTTTGCAATGACATTGGACGCATCAGCTCCCGATGCAATCAGCATCCCATGCAAAAGATCCCGCAAGGATAGCTCTTCTCCCGCTTTGATTCCGATATGCGTAGCTTTTTGATCGAGCCAGTGGGATGGAAGGGTGTAATTGGAGCGGCGAATTTTCTCTTCCGAGATCGACGCAAAAACATCCCTGTCTGCGACAATCATTTCATCTAAGTCGCCTCCCTTGATGCTGAGGGTGTAGGCGGCCGTCGCGATTTTCGTTAAACTGGCGGGAAACTGCAATTGGCGGGCATTCTTTTCGTAGAGAACGGCCCCTGTATCGGCATTGATAAGGATTGCTGACTCTGCGCTGACCACAGCATCCAACAGCTTGGCCTCGCCCTTCCCTCCTGATAAGAGGAGGGGCAGAATCACCATAAAGAGTAAGTGCTTCATGACCCGGCTTTTAAGCGAAAGAAAAGAAACATTCAGGGTATAGGAAATAGGGGAAATTTTTCAAACAAAAGATTCCTGTCGCCGGGCTGTCTTTTATGAACATATCTCATTAAACGCTTTTCAGCCGATTTTTTGGATCTTGAGGGTGATTTTGTGATGAATTTTGATCTCAACTTACGCCATGGGCGAATTGCGATTTTGCGATTTCGGTTGATAATGCGCGGGTACTAGTTTCACCACTCATTTAAAGTATGGTTGTTAGTGTAAAACACAGAGACACAGAGAGCACAGAGAGAAAGGACGGGGGCAGTTCTAAGCTCAAAATCCGTTTATGATTCGATGAAGGCCATCAACCAACTTTTCCTCATGAAAGTTAA
>JBAUVX010000078.1:0-3487 GCA_049583465.1 Waddliaceae bacterium
GAGATCACAATAGTGCTATGAATTTAAGAGCCGTCGGGATGACGGGGGAAAAAGCCTGCGGAGCTGTCTAGGTTGCTAGAAGCTGTGAAACAGGAATCTTTCGCCTTTAGGCGAGAGAGGTTCAAAAAAGAACCTATCTCACTAAACGCTTTTCAGCCGATTTTTTGGATCTTGAGGGTGATTTTGTGATGAATTTTGATCTCAACTTATGAAAATTGAGCGCAAAATCAGCCCAAGAGGCAGGAAATCGGCAAAAATGCTTTAGTGAGATAGGTTCAACACCCTCTAAAAAGGGATGAGCTCGTAGTGGATTTGTCGGAGTGCTCGATAAGAGATCTTAATCAACTATTTGATCAGGAAAAGTTGACTTCAGTTGAACTTTGCGAGTTCTATTTAAAACGCATTGCCGAAATCGATAAGAGCGGGCCGAAGCTGCGCTCTGTAATTGAAGTGAATCCCGATGCCTTAACGATTGCAGAAGCTCTTGACAGGGAGCGTCAAGAAAATCAATGCCGCGGCCCTTTACATGGATCTCCCATCCTTGTAAAGGATAGCATCGACACCCGCGATCGGATGATGACGACGGCAGGATCCATCGCATTGGAAGGAAATTACGCTTCAAGAGATGCCTGCATAGTTGAAAAATTGAGAAGGGCCGGAGCTGTTATTCTCGGTAAGACGAATATGAGCGAGTGGGGTTATATGCGCTCTATTCGAGCCTGCAGCGGCTGGAGCAGTCGAGGAGGGCAAGTACGGAATCCTTATGTATTAGACCGCAGCCCGCTAGGTTCAAGCTCGGGTTCTGCAGTAGCTGTAGCGGCCAATCTTTGCGTAGCGTCTATAGGAGCCGAAGTGGATGGGTCTATTGTCAGGCCTGCATCCAGTAATAGCATTGTCGGCTTAAAAGCCAACCGTCGGACTCGTCAGCCGCTCAGGGGTCATTGGAGTCGCTTCACAACAAGATACAGCGGGACCGATGGCCCGTTGTGTATCTGATTTGGCTGCTGTTTTGACTGTAATTGCAGGCTATGACGAGGGCGATTCGGCAACCCAAAAAAATAAACAAAAACCGGATTACCAAACGTTTCTTGATCCTGATGCTTTAAATGGAGCTCGTTTGGGTGTTGCGCGGGAGTGTTTTGGACAGCATGAAGGAACAAATGCCGTCATAGAGGAGGCAATCTACATCCTGAAACATTTAGGAGCCGAAATTATCGATCCCGTGGTTTCAAGCTCGTTGCCGTTCTTTGGCGAGCTTGAACTAGAACTTTTCCTTTATGGGATTAAGGATAGTATCAATCGTTATCTATCCGTGCATTCGGGAGCAAAAGTCAAAAACTTAGAAGAGCTTATTCAGTTTAACCGGGACAATGCAGCCCTCGCGATGCCCTATTTTCAACAGGAATTCTTTGAAATGGCTAATGAGAAGGGGGATTTACATGAGGCAGCCTACCTCAAAGTGGAGTCAGAGCTGCGGCGTCTCTCTCGATCAGATGGAATCGATAGAGCTCTTCGGGATCATCAGCTTGATGCATTCATAGCACCTACAGAGGGGTCTCCCCCTTTTGTCATCGATCCAATTGTCGGCGATCATATTCTAAAAGGAGGGTGTTCCACTCCCCCTGCTGCCGCCGGTTATCCACACATATCCATTCCCGCCGGCTACGTACATCAGCTTCCTGTGGGCTTATCATTTTTTACCGGAGAATTTCAAGAAGATAAGTTAATCGGTTATGCCTACGCCTTTGAACAAGCAACAAAAATCAGGCACTCTCCTGCTTTTCTACCTTCACTCATCGAAGACTAAAGGGAACTCCCTTTTCGAAACATCTACAAAATCAGGGCTAAATCCAAAGCTCTAATGGGAAAATGAACCTATCTCACTAAACGCTTTTCAGCCGATTTTTTGGATCTTGAGGGTAATTTTGTGATGAATTTTGATCTCAACTTATGAAAGTTGAGTGAAAAATTGAGCGCAAAAGCAGCCCAAGAGGCAAGAAATCGGCAAAAATGGTTTAGTGAGATAGGTTCATAGGTCTCAACCGTGGAGTAAAAAAAGCCACGGGTTTCTAAATTTTAGTTTCTTCTCAATTGCTTAAACAATAAAATTATTGTTATAGACTATTAAATTCACATGATAAAAATTAATAATAACATAATAAAGCGTTAACAATTTAAGTGTATAATTATCTTTATTAGCAAATACAAAAAATGGTGTTTTTATGTCTGCTTTACAATTATCTTCAAATAATAGTATGCAAAATGCTTCTCCTGAAAATTTTGTTCATAAGGAAGCAAATAAAAGTGAAATCTTCGAAAAAACTCAAAATATAGCAAGTTCGAACTTTAAAAGTTCTAGCAATAGAGTACAGGAAGAAGCATTCGCTCCGCTTTACCCTACTATTACTTCACCAAATGTTTACTATATGCAAAGGGTTCAATCACCGACAATTTTGCAGGCACAAATCCAAAGTATAGATCTGCCGAAGGAAGCAGTTCTAGACCCTGTAGAAGATTTAGCAAATCGGCTTGATGCAACAATGGGCATTACAAAATTAAGAGATGGAGTGTATTTATATAAAAAAGGGGAAGTAAGAACTAGGGAAGTCATACAAACAGACAAGGAATCTATTGGAAGGGGGGGGGCCGGCAGTGTTCATGAGTCTAGCACGAATAATGGTCTTGTAGTTAAAAAATTCAATGATAGTAACATTGATGATGTGGAAGAAGAACTAAATATTAGTAGAGAGTTAGATCATCCAAATTTGAATAGATCTCATTTTATGGTGATAAAGGATTGTAACGGAAGGATGAAAATAAAACTAGTTATGGATAAGGCTGAGGGTAAAACTCTTCTTTCTATGATTAGAAACAACGAGGAATATGACACTGATAAATTGAGTAGAGTTTTAGATCAATTAAAATCTGTTTTATGCTATCTTGTTGAAAATAATTATTATTGGGCAGATTTCAATGTTGGCAATATTTTATTAAAAGAGAATGGAGATTTAAAATTGATCGATTTTGGAGCTTGGGGGAAACATTCCAGAATCTCTAAACGATCTCTTCTTTCTTCGCAAATACAAGAAATCGATCAAATTTTGTTCAAATTAGTTTCGATATCGGATGCAAAAAATAAGGAAGAATTACTAGACGCCATAAGAAATGAAGGGGAAAAAGTCATGGTTGTCAAAAACCCCGACGAGTATTTGAAAGAAAAGCTAGAAAGACTCTTTATGATATGCGCTAATGCTCTCTAATTGGTAGAGGATTATTTGGAGCTTTTTAGACCCCAGCAAAAAAATTACCGGTACAAAATTTATCGGTATCTGTGCGGGGCCTTGTTGCGTAAGTCTCGAGATGAATTGATCTCTTCTCAGTTTTACGATTACTCCCTATCTTAGATCATGCAGCCGGACGGCATTCCTATTTTGGTCATCATATTCAAGACAAACCCTTTTAGTTGAAGCTCCACATTCTGTACCTC
>JBAUVX010000079.1:0-10692 GCA_049583465.1 Waddliaceae bacterium
ATTCGACGTAAGAGTGGATTTTTAGACATTTTTTCTCCTGACTTTGATGAGCTTCGTAGAGAATAGCCTTGTGCTATTTCCAAGAAGCGAAGTAAATTCAGGAGGGAAAAGGTCAAAAATACACTCATTTTCTTACGTCAAACTCACGTTTATTAAGAGGAATTTACGATGAGTCAACCAAAAACTTTTTTTGTCAAAACATACGGCTGCCAGATGAACGAGCTCGATACGGAAGTCATTGTCGGGCTGCTTGAAAATCGCGGCATGACGCGTATACAGGAAGAAATGGACGCTGATTTGTTGATTTTCAACACATGCTCGATCCGAGATCTTGCCGAACGCAAAGTGATGGGGAAGCTTGGGAAAATCGGCCGAACAAAGCAAAAACATGCAATCATTGGAGTAACGGGATGCATGGCAAATGCTAAAAAGGAGTCCTTTTTTGAAAAACTTCCCCATGTTGATTTCGTTTTGGGAACCAATAACATTCACGACCTCGATCACGTATTGGATGAAGTAATTGCTTCGGGAAAAAAAACGAGTCGAACCGACGAACGTTTCACTTATGAATTAGATTACTTGAAAGCAAAACGAGACGACCCGGTCAAAGCCTATGTTTCGATCATTCGCGGATGCGATAAATTCTGCACCTACTGTGTTTGCCCTTATACTCGAGGGCCTGAAGTGTCCCGCCATCCCGACTCTATTGTCGAAGAGTGCTGCCGCCTTGCAGACAAAGGGTATCGTGAAATTACTCTTCTCGGCCAAAATGTCAACAGCTACGGAAAAGATAAACCCGAGTGGAAATGCCTCTTCCACGATCTCCTCTATCGGATCGATAAGGAATCCAACATCAGTCGCCTGCGTTTTATGACAAGCCATCCCGTCGATATTACACGCGAACTCATGGAAGCAATCCGCGATTTAGAGAGTGTCTGTGAATTTGTCCACTTTCCTTTGCAATCGGGTTCCACGCGTATTTTACGTAAAATGCACCGCATCTACACTCTTGAACAATATTTAGAAAAAGTGCAAATGCTAAGAGACATTGTCCCGGGGGTAGCATTGGGAACGGATATTATTGTCGGGTTTCCCACCGAAACCGAAGAAGAATTCCTCATGACTTACCAAATCATGAAGGAAGTGATCGAATTTTCCGTCGCATTCATTTTTGCGTATAGTCCCCGCAAAGGAACCCCGGCAATGAGATGGAAAGATGACGTCCCCCAAGAGGTCAAACAAGATCGCCTGCATCGATTGATGTCTTTACAAGAGCAAATCTATGCTAAACAAAGACAAGCTCTGCTTGGGCAAGACCTAGAAGTATTGGTCGAAAGACCCGGCACAAAAAATCCCTCCCAGCTAAAAGGTCGTTCCCGCTGCTGGAAAAACGTCGTTTTTCCCGGAAGCTGCGACCTCGTCGGCACCCTTCAACAAGTCACTATTCACAGCTATAGCCATCAAACACTGATCGGAGAGGGACCGAGTCAAGGGCGTCCGGGCAAAATGACGGCGCAACCAATGCGCTTTCCTGAATTCCCGGTGGGATCGCTCATAAGATCGTCTTCCTCTTCATGAATCACGACCGATTTTCCAAGAATCGAATACTCCCCTTCTAGTGAAATCACACTGTCAACCCGATCATATCGGGCAACACCTTCGTTATCGGCAACGATGTTTCCAAGATCGCCGACATGCCTCTCTTCACTATCAGGTCCTCCATGTTTTTTATTCGTCGGATTAAAATGCCCTCCGGCAGAACTTGCGTCTTCAGCGCTGCAATCTCCATGTTCGTGAATGTGAAATCCATGCTTGCCCGGGGGAAGACCGCCAATATGAGCGATCACGCGCACCCCATCGTCGACGGCAACAAACGTAACAGCCCCAACGACATTGCTCCCTTCTTTTGGATCGATAAAGGCAAAAGCTCGAGTGATTCCCGCCTCCTCTGCGTCCTCTTCCAACGATGGGCTTTCTCGAACCACTTCCATCCCTTCCATCTGAATGTCTGTTTCCCTTGGTTCCGAATGGGTATTCGTCTTTTGTTCTTCTGATTGACAACCAAAGAGTAACAAGCAAAATGCGCTGCAAAAGGTCGCGATTTTTCCTTCCAATAACTTCTTCATCATGTTTTTCCTTCTTTTAGTTAGATTTCTTGAGTAAGCTTTCGAACTCGGCCTCAGTGAGAATCCGGATTCCTGACGCTTTGGCTTTCTTTAACTTCGAACCCGGAGACTCGCCGACAAGCACATAATCGGTTTTGTTGCTGACAGAGCTTGTCACCCTTCCTCCTCGCTGCTTAATTAACATCGAGGCTGCCGAACGGGTATGCCGTTGTAATGTTCCTGTGAGCACAAATTGTTTTTGAAAAAAAGCGGAATCACGCTTTATGGCGATGCTCTGAGGGAAAACTCCACACGCAAACAGCCTAGCCATCTCCTTTCGGTTTTCAGGGTCTTTAAAATAGTCGACAACGGCGCCGGCAACTTTTTTCCCCACTCCTTCGATACTCATGAGAGCCTCTTTGTCCATTATCGACAGAGCTTCAATACTTCCGGAGTTATTTGCTAATAACTCTGCCGTTCCGGTTCCGACATAGGGAATCCCCAAAGCCATAATTAGCCGGGGCAAAGAGACATGACGCGACTGATCGATGCTTGCGAGAAGCCTTTGAACCGCTCTGTCCTTAAATCCATCAAGCTGAAAAAGCTGAGACTTTGTCAACCCATAGAGATCCGAGGGTACCTTAACAAAACCGCGCTGCATCAACCGTTCAACAATTTTTTCTCCAAGATTGTCAATATCCATTCCCTCTTTGCCGGAAAAATAGAGGATTTTACGCAATTGTTGCGCCCGGCAGTGCTTTCTATTCGGACACCGAACAGCAACCTCGCCTGCGGACTTGACTAAAGGAGTTTGACAACTTGGACAAATTTTAGGCATTTCCCAAGGCCGGCTGCTAGTATCGCGCTGCTCAGGGTCGATGGCGACGACCTTTGGAATGACATCCCCTCCCTTTTCTATCGTTGCGACATCCCCTATGCGGATATCTTTTCTTTCGATCTCTTCTTGATTGTGCAAAGTAGCCCGTGCAATCGTGCTTCCGGCCAGTAAAACCGGTTCTAATTCAGCAACGGGGGTACACACACCCGTTCTTCCGACCTGTACAGATATATTGCGAATTTTCGTCTTTGCCTGCTCAGCGGCAAATTTGTAGGCGATGGCCCATCTTGGGTGTTTTGCGGTGTTTCCTAAATTCTTCTGATCCTGAAAATCATCGACTTTAATGACAATTCCATCAATGTGATAAGAAAGGGTGGAACGCAAGTTTTTAACTTGTTCGATAAAGGACAAAATCTCCTGAAGGCAACGACACCTCGCCCGATAAGCAAGGGTCGGAAACCCTAGTTGTTGCAGATAGGCATGGGATTGGTATTGCGAACCGGCAGATTCGCCGGCGATCCCATAAAATACGACAGAAAGTTGCCTCGAAGCGGCCTCCTTGGGATTGAGGAGCTTTAATGTCCCTGCAGCGGCATTGCGGGGATTTGCCAGCAGGGGCTCTCCGGCTTCCTGCCTTTGCCTATTGAGCTCTTCAAAGGCTTTAATAGGCATGAATACCTCTCCCCGAATGTCAAGCATTTCAGGAATCTCCTCTCCATAGAGCTGTAAGGGAAGTGAAGCAATCGTCTTCATGTTTGCAGTGATGTCATCTCCCCTTTTTCCATCTCCACGGGTCACCCCTTGAACAAAAGCTCCCTTTTTATAGAGCACGGCCACAGCGATACCATCCATTTTCAACTCGCAGGAAAAGATCAACTCCTCTCTTTCCAGTAGTCGAGCCATCCGTTTGATAAAATCCTCAATTTCCTCAGTACTGTAGGTATTGGCAAGAGATAACAGAGGAACACGATGTTTGACTGTAGCAAACCCCTCTGTCAGCGTCTCTCCCACCCTCTGTGTGGGTGAAGCGGGATCAATCCATTCCGGATGTGACGATTCGATCTCTTCCAAGCGCTTTAATAAGCGATCAAATTCTTCATCGCTAATAGTGGGAGCGTTCTCGATATAGTAGCTCCGACTATGCTCCCATATTTCCTGACAGAGTTTTTGATAATCCTCTTTTTTCATCAAATCCAGAGTATCCTCATCGCTTGAAGTTGTCAAAAAAATAGTGTGTTCCGGACTCAATCTTGATCGGCATGCCCACCGGCATCGACTTCCCTCGATCGGCTACACTGCTCCTCAGGCGAAATGTTTTAATTTCTTTTTGGAAAAAAAGGTGGAGTTGGCGATCGGATTTAGAGTGGAGAACAAGGCGTCGGATCCTCTTCTTAGACCATTCGAAATCGACATCGCCGATGTTGGGGCAAACAATATGGAGAAATCTCCCACAGTGGAACTCCGGCGGCAGCACAGGCAAGATGCCCAAAGCATCTTCTGTTATGTCAATAAAAAGACGGCGAATTAATCGCGCTCCAACGGACAATAACGCAAGAGGAGAATCGTTAAAATGTCGAGAAAGAGGAGCGACAATGAATCCTTGATGCCGGGTATCGATCCATCTTGGACAAAAAATCCCTTCAAATGCCCCTTGAAAAGCATTAAGAAAAGCCTGAGCCAACGCGGGCTTATCATGAGAGGCAATCTTCAATTCACACTGATGGATGAGAGCTCCCATTCCTTCCTCGCGAATGGATGGAGCCTGTAGAACCAATTGCCCTAATCGGTGCCATACCGGCAAAATGTCGCAAAGGTCGGCTCTTCGCTGCACAAGTTCCCAGTCATGCTTGCGGTGGCTCCCTAAGGATAAGCGATCCGTTTTGGGAGGCATGTACAGGGGAACTTCCTCAAACGATGCCGCTTCCTTCTCAACAACAAGGGTGTCTTTGACTGAGATGGGTCTGTCGACGTTAGAGAACTGAATTCCCCGGGCGGGGCATTTTTCCATATAAATCGCAAAGGCATTGTTTCGATTGACTGAAGAGAGGACGTATCTCACGAATCCCTCTTCAAAATGCCCCCATACCATCACACGGCCTTTTTCAAGGTCTTGTTGAACAGTAAAATCGTCTACAGGCCCGGAAAGAGCTAGCTGCATCTCTTGCATCTTCGTTCCCCTAGCATCCGACAGATCATGAGCACGAATCAAAGTAGGAAAGATCTCTAAACCAATCGTAGAGCCCGGCAGCACACAACGCGTTCCGGGAAGATGGGAAAAAGGGTGTAACCGTTGAGCAATGGAGATACGCATGAAAGAACCTATACACATTCACAGTCAAGAATTGGGATTTCGGCGAAGCCATTGTCCTGCGATTGAACGATCGCAAGAGGCTCCTATTCATATTGAACCTCTTGCGATCGTTCAGTCGCGGGAGCTTTCGCGTTGCCCAAATGCCAATTTTTGAGCTTGTTCGGGTATATCGCCGACAATGTTTCCGATGAGGCCTGTCGGTGTGTTGTGCGTGCATTCGACCTCAACCATTTGATTGGGTCCAACATCTGTGTTTTGTATCTTCACATTCAGAAAGTTCTCCGTGTGACCGGTGATTTCTTCGGCGTGAGCACTCTCACGCTTTTCGGTTAAAACATTAAGACGCCGAAAGAGGTAGCCTTCCCTTAATTCGTATGCCATCCGTTCACTCATCTGCATGACTTTCTGTTTGCGTTCCCGCATCACCTCGGGGGGAACTTGATCGGAATATAAGGCTGCACGGGTTCTGGGACGGGGACTGAAAGGGAACATGTGGACTTTTGCAAATTTGACTCTTTCTAAAACTGCAAGCGTTTCAGCAAAATCAGCCTTAGTTTCCCCGGGAAAGCCGACAATGACATCGGTTGTAAATGTGAAGTCGGAACAGGCCGCTTGCAATCTTTCCACCGTTTGCAAGAAAATCTGACGGGTATATTTGCGATTCATTCTCTTGAGAATGACATTAGAACCCGACTGCAAAACGAGATGCATCGACGGGCAGGTGCTGCGCCCATTTAAAATCGCTTCGATCAGTTCTTGATCCACCTCGTCGGGATCGATCGAAGAAATGCGCAGCCTTTCCAATCCGGGAATGCGATCAACCGCCTTAATAAGGTCTGATAATTTATCCGACGGTTCCCCTTTCGGGGGATTGCCGTCAAAGTCGCCGATGTTGATCCCGGTGAGAACCACTTCTTTGTAGCCGTGAGCGATGAGTTCTTCCACTTCTTTCACCACATCATCGACCGTACGAGAGCGTGATCGTCCTCGCACGTAAGGGATAATGCAGTACGTGCAAAAGCTATTGCACCCGTCTTGAATTTTAACAAAAGCCCGGGTATGCGCATCGAAGTGTCGAATCGAAAACTCGGGGAAATGTTCTGTCGGGAAGATTTGTGCTAACAGTTGTTCCTTATCTTTGTTAGCAACGAGATCGGTGACGCCGGGAATCTGCAGAATCTGCTCGGGCTGTTGTTCGACAGAACAGCCGGTCACTACAAGGCGGGATCCGGGATTTTGTTGGGCGAGGCGTCGAATTTCGCGGCGGCTGGATCGATCCGCGGAGTCTGTGACCGTACAGGTATTGACAAGGCAAATGTCGGCAACTTCACCGTCAGCAGCAGGAATCCACCCCTTTTGTTCAAGCAAGTCACGATAAGCTTGCGACTCATATTGATTCGTCCGACAGCCCAAGGTCGCAATTCTGAATGTTTTATTTTTGCTGTTGTTCATAGAAACGCTTTCAGATTTCCAACAATCATACCATCCTAAAAATTACCCGCCTAGAAATAAAGCTTATACCCAAACAAATCCAATTCTTGAGTTTGTTTGGGTATATCTCAAAGAGTGATCGTGAACGCGAACATTCAATCGGCAAAAGCAATCCCTCTTTGCCTAAGAGAAACAAAGGAATTTTCCCCGATGATCAGATGGTCGTTGAAGGGAATTCCCATCAGTCTTCCCGCATTAATCAGATGATGAGTGACTTCAACATCTTCATTAGAGGGTTCGGGATCCCCGCTGGGGTGATTGTGGACGAGGATAAGACTTGCGGCTTTATGTCGAATCGCCGGATAAAAAATCTCTCGCGGATGAGCAAGAGCCTGAGAGAGCGTTCCAATCGAGACGACCTGATGATTAATGACATATCCCTTCACATCTTGAAGGATAATCACAAGCACTTCGCGCTTTTCACTCTGCAACTCATCTTTCACTAAAAGATAAGCCTCTGTCGGCCCTTTAATTCGGTATTTTGAACCCAAAACCATTCTGGAAGCGCGCATTCCGAGAGAGAACGAGGCGCGAAGTTGAATCGCTTTTGCTCGACCAAGACCTTTGATCTGGCAAAATTCTTCAACTGTTGCCTCCGCTAAACGCTTCAAAGTGCCGAATCGCCTCACAATCTCTTGTGCCAGCTGCAAAACAGAAATCCCTTTGATCCCGCTTCCAAGAATCACGGCAATCAGTTCAGCCGTTGCCATCGCTTCGGGGCCATATTTTAACAAACGCTCCCTCGGCCTGTCAGACTCTGGAATATGGTGAATGCAATAAGGACTCGTTTCTTTATTCATCATTTTCAAGATATTGGCGAAATTTTCCTGCTATGGCCACCGGCAGCGCCACCTTCAAGAGGATATCGTTGCCCTCATATTCTTGTGCGAGGAGCTGACCGATGTGGATGATTTCCGTCACGACAGCATACTCTTTTTGCGGAATTCTCAACATCACGGTTTTTCGTTGATTGCTCAGCTCCTCTTCCATGGCTTGGATTAAATCTTCAAAGCCGATCCGGTTCAAAGCAGAAATCTGTACGGTTTTTGGATATTTGATCCTCAACCGGTTGATGATAGATCGATCGCCGCACCGGTCGATTTTATTTAAGATATTAATAATGGGTTTATCTTTGGCATCGAGTTCTTTCAGCACCTCAAAGGCGGCTTCTGCTTGCTCTTCTGCCATGGGATGGCTCACATCGATCAAGTGGAGGAGGACATCTGCTTCAACAGCCTCCTCCAAAGTACTGCGAAAAGCTGCCACAAGGAGGTGAGGAAGCTTTCGAATAAACCCAACGGTATCGATCAGTAACACCTCTTGATTGTTACTTAGGGTGAACTTTCTCGTCGTTGTATCCAAAGTGGCAAAAAGCTTATCTTCGACAAAAATATTTGCCTCTGTTAAAGCATTGAGAAGAGTAGATTTTCCGGCATTGGTGTAGCCAACGATGGCAAAAACGGGGATGTGCGATCGATCGCGAAGGCTTCGTTGAATCTCTCGCTGCGCTTTCACCTCTTCCATTTCTTTTTGCAGCCTGCCGATGCGTTTTTTTAATAAACGCCTGTCAATTTCAATCTGTTTTTCCCCTTTCCCTTTGAGATAGGCCCCTCCCCCCGTCGTTGCTTGTTGGCGCGACAAATGTGTCCACATCCGTTTTAACCTCGGAGATTGGTACTGAAGCTGTGCCAATCCAACCTGCAGTTTTGCTTCTCTGGTATGAGCGCGGTGGGCAAACACTCCTAAAATCACTTCTGTACGATCAATCACGGGAATGGTGAAAATTTTTTCTAGATTGCGCTGCTGGCTGGGAGCAATTTCATCATCAAAAACAACGAGGTCTGCACGCAAATCTCGAGTGATGGCGAGAATCTCGTCAAGTTTTCCCGATGTGACATAAGTCGAGGCATCGTATTTTCTGATAGAACAGGGGATTTTCTTCAAAACTTCCAAACCGTAAGTTTCACAAAGCAAGCCAAGTTCTTCTAAATGTTCCTCGCAAATCTCTCTGTTTTCCGTCCCCTTGTAGACAGAAACGAGAACCGCACGCCTCTCTTTCTCCTGGACGGTGTTTTCTTGTTTGCCTTCTTCTGTCATCATGTCAATGTTGCTGTAAAAGGTAGGGATAAACCATCGTAAGCCAATTGTATATTCGAAGGCAAGCCCCGGTTTGTGGCTTCATGATCAACCTCATGGGAAATATGCGTTAACCATGTTGTTTTTGCTCCTAATTTTTGAGCAAAGGAGACAGCCTCCTCTATAGTAAAATGCAGAGACATCGGCTGGAAGCGAAGCGCACTTAATACGAGAGTCTCCACACCGGCTAAATCGTCGAAGATGGTCTCCGGATAGTTCTTGATATCGGAGATATATCCTAAGTTGCCAAACCGAAAACCATTGACTGGGATGCCGGCATGCTCGAAAGTCACATAGCCCACTTTCATCCCTAAAAATGGGACCGATCCCCTCTCTTTTTCCAATGTCTGCAACTCAATTCTCGAGGTAAGCTGATTAGCCGGACCTTGATGAGCAAAAAGATAGTGATAGCGGCAGTTCAACTCTTGAGCCGTGGCTTCCGACAGTAAGCAAGGGATCGTCGTCCGATGATGCATGTAATAGACTCTTAGTTCATCAATGCCGGCCGTGTGATCATAGTGAAGATGAGTAATGAGAATCCCATCAAGGTAATGAATCTTATGCATTAGGGCTTGTATTCGGAAATCCGGTCCGACATCGATAAGAATGTTTTTGCCTTTGACCATCAAAAGCGCTGAAGGCCTGAGCCTGCGATTATAGGGTGAATCGGAGAGGCAAACAGCACAACTGCACCCAATCACCGGGATCCCCATCGATCCCCCCGTCCCCAAGAAAAGCAATCGGGCTTCAGTTTCCATTTTTTGGAACGAAAATATTCACAGCTTCCCTGTAAATGTCCGGATGATAATAATATGCCCAGTTAACTTGCTGAGCATCATCGTGGAGTCGAATCCGGAAATAGCTGCCTTCGCCGGTAAATTCCACCTCTTGAAAAGCTTTCGATTCTCCTTTTGCCCCCTCCGGGATTACCTTATTTGCAACGATTGTCAGCATAGCAGGGTTTCCCCTGTCGAAAAGGCGCTTGATGTTTTCAGGGACGACCAAAAGACTCCTTTCGTCTGAAACGAGGTTATAAAATCTACGATATTTCTCTTCATCGGTTTTGATTCTCTTCCATTGATCATCCTCTTTTGCATAATAGAGGAATTCAACACGCCCAAAAACATAACGATCGGATTTTCCCGTTTTTCGATCGACATCGGGAAAAGACAAGCTCTCCACAAGATTTGGGGATAAAAGAATATTCTCCACTTGGTAGCTGCTTGAGGGATTAAAGTAATAAAGCATTCCTCCCGCAACGATAAATGCAACAAGCACGCCTGCAAAAATCACGAGCAAAAATGACCGTGCTAATTTCCCTATGGATTTTTTTGGCGTCTCAACCATCTTTTTGCCTCGCTTCTTTTTCTATAACCCGCGTTAAAAAAAATAGGGTATTGAGAGAGAGCATATCCGGAAAGGCCTGAATAACCATCTCCAATCATCTGCCGGTCCATGACTTTCTAGACGCCGGATGCTGCCTCGTCCGGTATCTTGCGTCCAAAAATTGTGCAAAGTCGATCCTTGCCAAAAATATACCCTACCTCCATTAATTGTTAAAAGGATAAAAAACCCGGGTTGTGTGGAAAACTGCTGCTGCAGGTGATTTTGAGTGCATAGATTTTTTTGCAAGACCGAAGGCAGGCTCTTTATAGCTTTTGCACTGCATAGTTTTCCATGAATCTACGCCATGGGCGAATTGCGATTTTGCGATTTCGGTTGATAATGCGCAGGTACTAGTTTCACCACTCATTTAAAGCATGGTTGTTAGTGTAAAACACAGAGACACAGAGAGCACAGAGAGAAAGGAC
>JBAUVX010000080.1:0-11355 GCA_049583465.1 Waddliaceae bacterium
TCTCTGTGTTTTACACTAACAACCATGCTTTAAATGAGTGGTGAAACTAGTACCTGCGCATTATCAACCGAAATCGCAAAATCGCAATTCGCCCATGGCGTTGTTTATGAGTTGTGAAGTGTTGCGGGAACTTTCCAATAGGAAATCGGGGACTTAGAGGATATCGCGGAAAACAGCTAGGTTTCCTTAAAACCAAACGCTGTGTGTACAGGCATGCTGATCTCATCGTTGTGATAGGCAGCATCAACTATTCCCGGTTTTTTTAAACATGCTTTCTAAGCTTACCGGGTATTTCTAGAAGGAATCAAGAGATATGGCTACTTCCGGCTTTAAAACCCGGCTCTAAACAATCATAAAATTTCTGCAGCAAGAGCCGCAAGCTGCGACCGTTCGGTTTTTTCAAGAAATAGGTGCCCATAAATCGGCTCCTGGCTGAAGCGTCCTACCGTATAGGTCAAGCCATTTGAGTCTCGATCTAAATAAGGATTGTCAATCTGAGTAGGGTCTCCCGTCAACACGACTTTCGTCCCCTCGCCTGCACGGGAAATGATTGTTTTCATTTCATGAGGAGTTAGATTCTGCGCTTCGTCGATGATCATGAACACATTGGGAAGAGAGCGGCCTCGAATGAATGTTACCGCTTCCATTTCGATTTTGTTGCTGTCCATGACCCAATTCAACGTCTCGTGGGATGTTTCTTTATCCGTCGTTTCACACAATAACTCCAGGTTGTCATAGATCGGCTGCATCCAATGAAAAAGCTTCTCTTCCTTAGTCCCCGGAAGATACCCAATGTCTCGTCCTAAAGGGACAACCGGTCGACTGACGAGGATCCGGGCGTAGTTGCCTTCGTCAAACACTTTGCGTAAAGCACAGGCAAGGGCCAGTAAAGTTTTCCCTGTTCCTGCCGGCCCCATCAAAGTCACCAACTTTATCGTGTCGTTTAAGAGAGCATCGATCGAACAGCGTTGCTCAACATTCCTTGGTTTGATTCCCCAGATGTTGGGCATTTTTATGAGAGGGATCAATCGATTCAACTGACGGTCAAACTTTCCAATCGCCGAGGAATTTTCCGGCGAAGTCATCACGCAATATTCGTTGGGATGCCACTCTTCGCCGCCATCCAGAGAGACTTCTCTATCTTTTAAAAATTCATCGACTTGCCGTTTAGTGACTGCAACCTGTCTAATCCCTCTGTACAGGGAATCATAGGCATATTTCAATCTTTCATAATCTTCAGCTCCCAACCCCAAAGCTTCTGCTTTGACTCTTGCGGCAAAATCCTTTGACACAAAAACAACACGTTTTCCCTGTTCTTGCAGGTAAAGAGCTGCCATCAGAATACGATGATGCGTGATGGACAAGGCGAGATCCTTCGATAATCCGGTTTTGATTTGCAGTTGAATGCTGAGAGTTGCTCCATTATCCAGCGCGATGCCTTCGTGTAAACTTCCTTCCCCTATCTTTCTAAAACTCTCTAGAAGCTCAAACACCCGACGGGCATTTCTCCCCAGTTCATCGGGCAGGCGCTTCATCCTATCAAGCTCTTCCAGTACGTTCAAAGGAATGACAACATGGCTGTTTGGGAACTCCCTCACCGCACTGGGATCGTGCAACAAAACATTTGTATCGATAACGAAGTGTTTCTGCATACTACCTCTATTAACGCAAGTTATGGTCCAATACCCCCGTTTTTAAAAATCAGCACTTCAAAGACAAGAGTGCTAAATTGTGTTGACACCGTCATTAAGTTGTGCTATGCTGCAAAATGAATTTACGAACAATTCCCTTGTCTTGTATCGTAGAACAAGGATGAAAAAGCCAGAGCAAAACAACTTCAATATAGGGCCAAAGATGAAAATAAACAATAAAATCTTCAGTTTGCCGCCGCACATCTCCACTAGCTGGGGTAATATCATCTCTCTACACATGAAAGAGAGCACTCTTGTCGTCACCCTAAGGGGTGGAGAGGTTGTTCAAATTCCCGATTTATCTTCCAAAGTCCTCGAGACCATTTTTGACACTCATGCGATTTATTTAGAAGACAAGGGCAAGCAAGAAGCACAAAAAATCCAAAGTACAGGACCCTTTTCATTCAAACAACTGCAAGGGGAATTAGGCGATTTAGAATTTCCCTTCCGTCTTGGGATTGGTTCAATCGACGGGTGGGGAGCGGCTCTTCAACATAATCCCTCTCAGGCCGACACGCCCGATCTACCCGAGGAGGTTCTGCAAAAAATCCGCGCCATCGCGAAAATCATCGCTCCCGATGATGCCATGGCAACACCGAAGCCCGAGCCCCACTGCAACTGCATACATTGTCAAATAGCGCGAGCGATTAACTCCGGACTAGAAATGACCGATATCTATCAGAAAGATGAGGATCGCCAAGAGGAAGTAAACGATGAAGAACTGCGGTTTCAACAATGGGATATTCAGCAAACCGACGAGCAGCTGTACACAGTAACAAATCGTCTCGACGTCGAAGAAAAATACCGCGTGTTTCTTGGGCATCCGGTGGGATGTACCTGCGGAAGGGAAGGATGTGAACATATTCTTGCAGTATTGAAAAGCTGAGAATGCCCGATTCCGGAAATGTTTTGCTGTAAGGGGATCCCACCCCATATGCTCTAATACAGGGGCCGGGCGTCCGGTCTCCAGTCTCACATCAGCTCAGCGCATCATCAGCGCTGCCGCCTAGACAAACCTTTTTCTAAAAATTATTACATAAAAAATAAATTTAAAATTCAATTAGGGTCATAGGAGGGGGAATTCTTCCACGACCTTGGAACAAATGGGGCATAAGCGAGCGTTGTGATTGCGCGCCGGACAATACTTTCTTGCGAAATAAATGATCTGCAAATGAATTTTAATCCAATCGCTTCTAGAAAAGAGATGCTTTAAATCCCGCTCTGTCTTTTCGACTGTTTTCCCCTCGCTCAATCCCCATCGCTTGGCACAACGGTGGATATGGGTATCGACAGGAAAAGCCGGTTCGCCAAAGGCCTGTGCCATAACCACAGAGGCGGTTTTGTGACCCACTCCGGGAAGATTTTCCAACGCCTCAAAAGTATTGGGGACTTTGCCATGATATTTCTTTTCAATGATCTGCGATGACTCCCAAATGGCGCGTGATTTCCTGGGGGCTAGTCCGCAAGGGCGAATGATCTCTTCAATCTCTTCCACCCTGAGTTGACACATTTGAAAAGGGGTCTTTGCCTTTGCAAAAAGCAAGGGAGTGATCCGATTCACTCGAGCATCTGTACACTGTGCCGAAAGCATTACGGCAATCAATAGCGTATAGGGATCGTGATGATGAAGAGGGATGGGAGGAGAAGGAAAGGTTTGATTGAGAATTTCTTGGATGATGACAGCTTTTTCTTCGGCCTTCATCGCTATTTTCCTATGCAAAATGTTGAAAAAATCGACGAGAGGATGTCTTCGGTGACATCAGTCCCAATGATTTTTCCAAGAGCAGAAAGAGACTGGCGGATGTCGATGGCAATCAATTCGGGAGAAAGATTGTTCCTCAGCCCTCCAATTACATGCCGAGAGGCATCGATGGCCTCGACTAATGCTTCCCGATGGCGCACATTGGTGATTAAAATTTCCTCGCGCGAAGGGGGGCCGCTCTTCCACACGGTGCGATCGATTGCATGGTGCAACCCTTCGAGTCCTTGCTTTTGTTTTGCGGAAACAGAAACGGTATGTGCAAACCCCAATGTTGGCACACCATCGTGGGGGAGGTCAATCTTATTCCACACCGCAATGGTTTTCCCTTTTGGCACCTGTTCGATGAGCTGCTTGTCCTCTTCCCAATCTTTTCTCGACACATCTAAAACAAGTAAAATCACATCGGCCTCTTCAATCGCCTGTTTCGATCGCCGTATCCCCTCTTGTTCAATCAATGCTGCCCGTTCTCGAATTCCGGCTGTATCCATCAATCGAAACTGCAGTCCATTGAGACGCAAATGATCCTCCAGAATATCGCGCGTAGTGCCGGGTAAAGGAGTAACGATTGCCCGGTCTTTGTTCAGGAGAGCGTTCATCAGCGAAGACTTCCCCACGTTGGGGGTCCCAACTAAACATAGAGAAATTCCCTCGGACACTATCTTGCCGTCATGATAAGTATCAAGTAACTGCTGCATCTGCCGGCACACCTCTTCGAGTTTGCGGCATACCTCTTCCTCTGTAGCAAATGCCAACCCCTCCTCGGGAAAATCCACCCAGGCTTCAAAGATAGCCGCAAGCTCCGTCAGCTCCTGTTGAAAGGAGTGAATTTTTTGTGATAAGCGCCCTTGCAGCTGATGCTTTGCCGCCTCCAATGCCCACTCATTTTTCGCAGCAATCAACTCTTGGACCGCCTCGGCTTGAGCTAAATCGATATTTCCATTCATCAACGCTCGGAATGTAAACTCTCCGGGACGAGCCATCCGCGCACCCGCTCGGAGCACAGTATCGAGCACCTGACGGGTGACGACACTCCCCCCGTGGCAGTGAATTTCTACCGTCTCCTCTCCTACATAGGACCGCTTCCCTAGCATCACCAGTAGTAAGACGTCATCCACTCGATTCCCCGCTTCGTCGACAATTTGCCCGTAGTGTGCTGTGTGGGTGCTGTAAGAAAACACCGGCCCCGAAAAGACCCGATCGGCAACCTGCCGCGCAGTCTTCCCTGAAATACGAATGATAGCAACCCCCCCTTCTCCGGGGGGTGTGGCAACAGCAGCTATCGTTTCACCGGGATGATAAGATTCATGATTGATGCTCATGGCCAACCATCATAAAGGATTTTAACGTTTTATTCAAGAAGCTAACTTAGTTGATTATGAGTTAGTTATCGTTATTTCCCAAGAAAAAATGACTGATATTTTTCTTGAGAAAAGAATTCATTGTCGGTATACGATAGAAAATATGACTGAGCAACAACGCTTACCTAAACCCTTTGTGTGGAGAAGATGGCACTCCTTGACCGGGATTTGGCTTTCGATCTTTCTCATCGAACACTTATTGACCAACTCGCAAGCAGCCCTATGGCTTGGCGGCGATGGAAGCGGCTTTATCCATGCGGTCAACTTCATTAAACATTTACCCTATTTGGAAGTGATTGAAATCTTGTTATTAGGGGTGCCTATTTTCATCCATTTGGTATGGGGAATCCAATATCTACGGACAGGAAAACTCAACTCGTTTCCTACAGACGGAACAACACCTTCTCTGACACAGTATCCCCGCAACCATGCCTACTCATGGCAGCGGATTACCTCTTGGATTCTCGTCGCTACCCTCTTGGGTCATATCATCCATATGCGTTTCCTTGAGTATCCCTACTCGGCAAAGGTCAATGGCAAAAATTTATACATGGTTCGCGTGAATCTGGACGAAGGGCTATATACGCTGGCGGGCCGCCTAAACGTTCAGCTGTATGACCAACAGATGATCGACATGCAGAAACAGCAGCTTCCCGCCGCTGACAACGCCCTTACCCTCTCCTCCGGGATGTGGAGTTCGTTTGTCGATTCCTTGCAAGGAATCTTTACACAGCAGAAAGAAAAACAAACGATTATGAGAAATAAGCGTGAAGAGCTGTTGATCCAACAAAACAAAACACAACAAAAACATTTTCTACACTCACTGGAATCCCGGACATTGGCTCCCGGACAAGTCATTGCCGTCACGGAAGAGTTTGGAATTGCAGAATTGCTGATGGTAAGGGAAACCTTTAAAATGCCCATGATGATCGCTTTGTACACGATTTTTGTCCTCTCCGCCTGTTACCACGGATTTAACGGATTGTGGACATTTCTGATCACTTGGGGAGTTAGCCTAACCGCTCGATCACAACAGATCATGAGAAGTGTGTCGACAACATTGATGGTTGTGGTTGCCTTTTTAGGATTGGCAGCGATTTGGGGAACCTACTGGATCAACTTAAAAAGCTGAATGGTGCTATCGGATCGAAGGATACGGATGATCAACGGGAAAACGGAAAGGCAAAAGGAAGTCATCGTCGTAGGAGGAGGGCTAGCCGGTTTATCCGCAGCGATGAAGCTTGCGGATGAGGGATGCCATGCCACTATCGTTTCAGTCACAAAATGCAAACGCTCTCACTCGGTTTGCGCTCAAGGAGGGATTAATGCCGCGATGAATGAGAGGGGCGAAGACGACTCCCCGATGATCCATGCGTACGACACCATTAAAGGGGGAGATTTTCTTGCCGATCAACCCCCTATTGTGGAAATGTGTCTAGCAGCTCCCCGCATCATCCATATGCTGGACCGTTTTGGATGCACATTTAATCGCACACCTGAAGGCAATCTCGACTTCCGTCGTTTTGGAGGAACGTTGTACCACCGCACAGCTTTTTGCGGATCGACAACAGGACAGCAACTGCTCTACTCTTTGGACGAGCAGGTCCGCCGCCATGAAGAGAGAGGAAGGGTAGAAAAGTTTGAAAACCACGAGTTCATGCGTCTTGTTCTTGATGAACAAGGAATCACTCGAGGGATTGTGATGATGGACCTGTTTAACCTCAAATTGCAGATATTAAAAGCCGATGCAGTGGTAATCGCAACAGGAGGACCGGGGCTCCTCTTCAAGATGTCGACAAATTCGACATTTTGTACAGGAGCGGCAAACGGACGTTTGTATCGTCAGGGAATGCGCTATGCCAACGGAGAATTTATTCAAATCCATCCTACAGCAATCCCCGGGCCGGACAAGCTTCGTCTGATGTCGGAGTCGATTCGAGGAGAAGGGGGAAGAATATGGGTCCACGGCAACTCTTCAAAGACCATTGAAGCGCCTCACGGAGAAATCATCCCCTGCGGAGAGACCGGAAAACCCTGGTATTTTCTCGAACACATGTACCCTTCTTTCGGCAATCTCGTTCCCCGCGATATCGGGGCAAGAGAAGTTCTCCGTATCTGTGAAATGGGACTAGGCGTTGACGGAAAGAGCCAGGTGTATCTCGATGTGACAGACATTCCCGAGAAAAAGCGGCAAAAAATTGCAGCTGTCTTGGACATTTACGAAAAGTTCACAGGACATGATCCGCGAAAAATTCCCATGAAAATTTTCCCTGCCGTTCATTATTCTATGGGAGGCGGCTGGATAGACTGGCCTTCTGCCGACGACCCCGATCGGTCCGAACGCTATCGTCATATGACCAACATCCCCGGTTGTTTCAATGTTGGAGAGTCGGATTTTCAATATCATGGAGCCAATCGTTTAGGAGCCAACTCTTTGCTTTCTTGCATTTTCGGCGGGCTTGTGACGGGAGTTGAGGTCCCCAGGTACATTGCCTCTTTGTCATCCACGCACGAGGACACGCCTGCAAAGATCTTTGCTAATGACTTGCACGCCGAAGAAGCCTTCAAGAAGGATCTTCTTTCCCGTCGTGGAAAGGAAAATGTGCACTGTTTACATGAAGAGCTTGGGGAAATCATGGTCAAGCACGTCACCGTCAAGCGGAAAAATACCGATTTAGAAAAAACGTTGGAGATGATTCTGAACATCCGCGAGCGTTATCAACACATCTCGCTCGATGACCGCAGCCGATTTGCCAATCAAACCTACGTGTTTGCCAATCAATTTCGCGCCATGTTGGACCTTGCACTGATTATCACTAAAGGAGCGTTATTGAGAAATGAAATGCGCGGAGCACACTTCAAACCGGAATATCCTGAGCGCAATGATGACAATTGGCTGAAAACAACCATTGCCGCCTACGACCCGAATCAGGACGAGCCGGTGATTAGCTACCTGCCTGTTGATACACGGCATCTCAACCCCGAAGGAGTGGTACGCAATTACACGCATGCCCAAAAAGTCAAACCTAAACTGGAGAATATTCCGACGAATATTAAGCTGCCGTTATGAATGAAACTTATATTTTACGCATCTATCGCGGGACGCCCGGCCATCAGTATTGGGAAGAGTTCGAGCTGGAATATGTTCCCTTGGCTAACGTGATCTCGTCTTTGATGGAAATTCAAAAACATCCGGTGAACAGAAAAGGAGAAAAAGTTGAGCCTGTCGTTTGGGAGCAAGGCTGCCTCGAAGAAGTGTGCGGCTCATGTTCCATGTTGATCAACGGCAAGCCTCGTCAAGCCTGTACCGCACTGATCGAGCCGATTGTCGAAAAGACGAAAAGCAATGTGATTACATTGGCCCCCTTTTCAAAATTTCCCTTAATTCGTGATTTAATTGTCGACAGAGACAGCATGTTTGACAATCTAAAAAAAGTGCATGCTTGGATCGATGTCGACGGGGTCTTTGATCGGGGAGCAGGCCCCAAAATCGGCCAGCGAAGGCAGCAGGTGATGTATGTATTGTCGACGTGCATGACCTGCGGTTGTTGTGTCGAAGCCTGCCCGCAAGTTAACAAAAAATCCTCATTCATTGGACCGCAAATTTTTGCCCAAGTCCGACTCTTCAACGCCCATCCCACAGGGAAGCGGCAACGAGCCAAGCGGCTGCGCCCCTTGATGGAAGAGGGAGGGATCAGCGATTGTGGAAATGCGCAGAATTGCGTGCGCGTGTGTCCCAAAGACATCCCTCTTACCGATGCCATTGCAGCCATTGGCCGCGACGCGACCTTGCAAGCCATTAGGGATCTCTTCAGCTTTCCCGACAGAGAATGAGCTTACTCTACTTTATACCCAACCCTTACATGTCCTTGGGCGTCTCGGTTTTCACGCTCGTATTTTCGAGAAAATACTTACTCTTGCGAGGAGAAATGCTCAAACCGAATTCCCTGTGCACTTTTAAGGCAATCTCGACCTTGCTAATCTCCGGATCTTCTTCCCTGCACTTGTCAATAAACTGTAGAATTGCCAGGTCAAGTTCGTCCTTTGTCCGCTCGACGAACTTTTTTTGTTCTTTGGGGTCGATGATCTTGTCCACCTTTGAAGGAGCAATTCTCACATTAAATTCCTCGTAGACTCTAAAAGCAATCGTCGAATTGCGCATCCCCGATTCTTTGCATTCCTTGATAAACTCGACCACATGTTCCGGCAGCTCATCTCTTTTTCCGGGGTGTCGATTTAGTGGAACCGCAGAGAATTCCGATTTTCGATTTCCCAATACCTCTGCAACTTTTCTAGGAGAAACTTGAACTTTAAACTCTTTAAATACTTCGTGGGCAATCGTCGGATGGTGCATACCCGCTTCCCCGCATCCCTTGATAAACTCGATCACATGTTCCGGCAGCTCGTCTCTTTTTCCGGGGTGTCGATTTAGTGGAACCGCAGAGGCTTTTGGCTTTCGACTTCCCAATACCTCTGCAACTTTTTTAGGGGAAACTTGAATCTTAAACTCTTTAAACACTTCGTGGGCAATCGTCGGATTGCGCATCCCCGCTTCCCCGCATCCCTTGATAAACTCCCTGATTTCCTCCGGAAACTCATCCTGTTTGTTTGCTTCCACTCTTTTTACAGGTTGGTTTGGGGCTTCCTGAACAACGGCGGGAGATGGGGCAGGGAGCCTTTCATTTGGAGTGTTTGCAATGATTTGCAAAGCAATGGTATTGATGACATTCTCATCAACTCTTGCCCCGTCACCATGAATGACTTTAACTCTGTCGACCATCTCCTTGGCATCAGACTCCGAAGTCTCTTTTAGCATTCTTAGGGCTTCGAGACTAGGCCAAAGAACCTCGCTGCTTGCAGGCAGCTTATCAGCGATGTCATTTAATACCATATAAAGATCTTGTTTTGTATGGATATCAGATATGTTGAACATGTTAACACCTATAGCTGTTAGAAAATAACACTTTGAATATGGAATAGTTTTATTTTTTTAATATTAATTTTTTATTAAAAAAAATTAATATTTTTATGGTTATGCCGCAGTCGCTACGGAGAAACGAAGCCCTGATACGGTTACTTTTTTTTTGCAAATCGATAAATTTTGCTTTATTTATAATTCCATTTCCTATATGCTTTTATCTTAAACGCGTAAAAATTTAAGAGGAACCAACTCTAGTATTTACTTTGCCAACACATCAATGCCCGCTTGAGGTCCTGCAAAGCCGAAAAGCGATGTTACTGTATGTTAATGCAGAAATGTATCAATAAGTATTGAGGAGATTCAGAAAGGTGGCGGCTTATGCTTATTAAGTTGCGGTGCGGCCTCATGAAATGAAATTTCCAGTATGGATCCCTAGTCAAGCTTATTCTCTAAACTTTTGAATTTATTAAATTAGGAGGATAAGTCATGCCAGCTAACAATTTACCAAATGCTGAGTTAGTCGACGAAGCACGTTATCGTGGAGATAACGTACAGGAAGGATTCTGCGTTGAGGAGATGTTTGAACTAGTTAACAGCGCCACAGTAGAGGCGCGGAAGAAGTTACTAGGAATTCAAGAAAGCGGCGATGCAGTCCGCATCGGCGATATGTTCGAAATGCAAATGCTAATGAACTCTTTAGCACAAAAATCTGAAATGGCCTCATCTGTAATGAGTGCGTCCCACCAAGCGATTTTTTCTATGGCAAGAAACATGAAATAATTGAGATAACTGAACAACCCCCGGTCGAACAGCCCGGGGTTGTTCTTCTACCCAATAAAGCTGCAACTTGGGTCTTGTGGTTTTCTTACGAGAATTCACAATGTTTGCGTAAATTTTAGTTGCAAAAAAATTTCTAAAATTTTATACTAACGCCCTTTAATTAAAGAGGAAGGCAAACATGGTTGCAAATATCGGGCCAGGCCCTAGTGCTGATGTAGGCCCTGCAATCGTACAATACGCTAAAAACTTCATACTTAAGTGGGGACCTAGAACGGTATGTGCCGTTATTGGAGGGTATTA
Source organism: Waddliaceae bacterium (assembly GCA_049583465.1). Taxonomy (GTDB): domain Bacteria; phylum Chlamydiota; class Chlamydiia; order Chlamydiales; family Waddliaceae; genus JBAUVX01. The sequence goes on from JBAUVX010000080.1 coordinate 10,813, forward strand.
TAGCCTTGGGGTCGCTTACTATCTAGGTATCATGGAAGCGATTGATAGGATAGCCATTCTCATTTTGAAATCCTCTGTAGGATACGCCGGGATAGGGGCTATCATGCCTACTTTCCAGTGGTATTCTGCCTATGCTGTGCGAGGCATTGCAGGGCTATCATGCGGCGTATGTTATGACGCTACGAAATTCGTCGTCACATTCGCGATTACACGCATTGAAGTGAGATTTATGCAGAGAGGGTCATGGTATGCCCAAACAATCTCAAGAATTAATATATGGTCTGCCCAAACTCCTGTGGCCGACGAATCTGCAGCGATCGTTTAGATGCCTGCTTCCACTGCTTTTTTTCGAAAGTTAGCGAGCGCTACAGCGAAAGAAGCCATCTCCAAATGGAAGTGACTGTTACCAAACAAAAAATGGCTATGATAAAATCATCGATTGGCATGTCTTGCTCCCGGTTTTATTTTTTCACAAACAGGATGCATAAAGGCATGCCACTTTTCAATCATTAGCTGAAAATAGTTCACCCAACGAAATACACA
>JBAUVX010000081.1:0-11384 GCA_049583465.1 Waddliaceae bacterium
GCAATAGACCATGTCTTCCTCTTGTTTAACTGAAAAAAGGGAAGACTATCTGATCCGGCTAGAAATTTACAGATGGGTTCTCTTGACGCTTACACTAGTGCTGGTTTCCTTGCCTGCAGGCATGCTCGCGGCTGGCAAAACCTAAGAACTGAATCTATCCAGACCGCGTTTATCCATTTGCTACCAATATTTCTTTTCCTCCTCTTCTTTTTTGGGGCTCCGCCCCAAACCCCGGCAAAGGGGCATCCCCCTTTGCAATCCCCATCAAATGATCGCCTTATGCCCCGGATAGCTAAAAGGCAAGATATCTGAAGCCCCGCTTAATGCATGGCCTGCCTCGTGTAATAAAGTAGCTGAGTATGCCTGTAGGTTTTCGAGCTGAGATCGGTGAATAATGATCTCCTTCTTGTCATGCCAGAGCCCCAAGGTACCGGGTCTTATTGTCCCTGAAATAAGAACGTTTTGCACATGTGGAGGACGTCCACCAATTAGGTCAAAAATTTCTTCGGTACAATCAAATACTTTCTTTTCTTGCTCTGTTAGGTCTGCAGGTTTTACAAAACTAAACTTAAAACTATCATTCCGTTCTTTAATATGTAAGCGTCAAGAGAACCCATCTGCAAATTTATAGCCAGATCTGATAGTCTTCCCTTTTTTCAGTTAAACAAGAGGAAGACATGATCTATTACAACCCAAGAAAAATGCAAACAGTTCCACGAAAAATGGACTGCCTAGATAGAGAACTAGCAGAACAGCGACTTGAATGGAGAAAATTGTCTATCATCAGAAAAACGACTCAACAACGAAACGGGTCGGCAGCTACGACCAATTACAGTTTAGAAGAGCGTCGACAAAATCAAGAAAAATGGGTTAGAGGATTAAAAGACACCATTTTGAAAAAAATTTGCTCTAACCCAGTTTTCAGGAAGCAATTCTTCAAGTTTATTATAAGGATGACTCATGATACGTCTAAGAACATCTTCAAGGTATTCTCGGGGATTGATTTTAAGAGCGCGGCATGTTTGCACAAGAGATAATAATACCCCTGAAGCAATTCCAGCTTCTTCATTTCCAACAAAGAGCCAATTCTTGCGGCCAATCGCTAATGGACGCACAGCCCTTTCGGCAATATTGTTATCAATATGTGCCCAGGGATTTGCAACGTAGTTTTTAAGAAAGGGAATGAGGCTGCAAAAATATCCCAAAGCTTGTTTTAACTTCGACTTGGGGAGGAGTTTTCCTTCTAGTAACTTGTTTTTGACCGTGAAGATCAGTTCATCAATGATCGAAATTTCTTTTTCTCGGCGTATTTTGAGTCGCTCTTCCGGGGAGCGATTCCAAGCAACTCTTTCAAGCATAAAGAGGTGTCGAATTTTTCTCAGGCACCAATCCCGAAACTTAAGATCTCCTGATTCGACCTCGAAAAATTTACGTCGGATATGGCTAAAACATGGACACCACTCAAACTGCTTCTGAATCGCAAGCTTTTCATAACCTCCGTATTTGTCAGAATGTAAAAATCCTGAATAATCCCCAATCAGCTCACGGACACACCCATGTTTTCTGTTGGTTTTAAATCCGTAAACCCTGTTTGGCGGATCCCTTTCTTTACCCCCGGCAATCACCCACATGAAAGCTTGGTGGACTTTTCCTTTTCCCGGAGCCAGCATGCTAATCGGAGTTTCATCAATAAAGATGTTTTCGCTTTTCAGAATCCTATCCAACATCAAATCATATAAGGGTTTGAGTTCAAGTCCAATGCGATTGACCCACTGAGAAAGCAACTGGCGACTGATTTGCACATCAATTCGGGTTAGGGCTTCGCTGATCCTATACAATGGGAGGTGATCTGCGTACTTCTTTGTGATGATTTCAGCAAGAAAACTCTCATCCGCTCTGCACTTTGGAATGATGCTATCGGGAAGTGGGGCTGTTCGAATTGTTTCTTGCGACCCTTTTGGCGTGGCATAAATCGGTCGAACATATTCTTTCACATAAAAGCTCTCCGGTACATGAGCCAATTTCCGACTAGTCTCTTCTCCGATTTTTACCAAAGGAAGGCCTGTTTCGGAGCATGTTTTTTCTTCTTCAGGAAGATCGAGTTCGATCCTTTCGACAGGCAGATCTTCCGGAATGGAAATTTTATCTTTGCCTGTATTCTTTCGTACTCTCCTTTTGTGGGAAGCAACCTGCTTCTCCTCTATCTTTTCGGACTGTTCTTTCTGCTTTTCTAAATACTCTTCAAACCCTGGAAAAAGTTGTACACTGTCGTCCAGATCTTTCACGATCTTTTCTGAGCGTTTACCAAAAACCTGTCGCTGAAACCAAGCGAGCTGTTCTTTTAGGGAATTAATTTCATTATTTAGCGCCGTTACTTTGTTTTTTAAGAGATCGTTTTCCGAGGAAAGTTGTTCGATTGGAGGCGTTGCAGTCATGCGTATTATTTTATCATAAAACCTCGAAAAAATAAAGAAAATATGCCCTTAGAATATGTTGTAGCGGTGTTGCAGTCGTTTTGGAATAATCCCTTCCAACAACATGAAAAACTCTCTTCGCGTCATCATTGATTTTTTGAGGTGGATGCGGGAAAACGTTCCTTTTTCCAACCGTTTATACCAAATGACAAGACCATCCGCATCCCAGTATAAAACTTTCATCCGATCTCTTCTTCGATTAAGAAAAATGAAGTAAGCGCCGGAGGTCAAAATATCGCCGAACGTCTGCTCGACAAAGTAGCCCAACCCCTCGAAACCTTTTCTCAAGTCTATCGGGTCCTTGAAAAGGAAAATGCGGGCATTTCCCGGGATGCTCAACATTTCGCTTCCTTCAAAGTCCTTAGACACCGAAGGAGTGTTGAGCTGTCAAAATCCCTTGAAAGGCGCAAGAACACTTGATCAAGGACGATTTCAATCCCGCTCGATTCGGGATGATCATCTAGCTCAATGAAGGAACGGGGGGTTAGAATTTGATCCGTTTCATTGCTGAGTCGTTTTTTCCAATAGATAAACTGATGATAGGCAATTTTCTGTTGCTTGCACCAGGCCGCTCCACTCAAGCCGCTGCTCTGCCATTCTTCTATCCAGGCAGTCCATTTTTCCTGGAGTTGTTGGCGTTTTTGTTGGTTGTAATAGACCATGTCTTCCTCTTGTTTAACTGAAAAAAGGAAAGACTATCGGATCTGGCTAGAAATTTACAGATGGGTTCTCTTGACGCTTACTTTAATATATTGAGAAAGATCTCTCACAGGCTCTCCTGATAAGTCAGATAAATGAGAAATCCTTTCAGCAACTTTATTAGGAACGACGACTATTTGTTCCTTTTTATTTTGTGCTTCATCTACCATATTTTTACCGGAAATAAGTTGCTCTGCAGTCATAAATAGGACGCTTTTACTCACACTGCTTAAAATACGCACAGCATGGGAGGAAATTTCTATCCATTTTAATTCATCGTGCATAAGTCCGTTTGCATGATTTTTTAAATCATCAGTCATAAGTTGTGCCACTTTATTACTTTTACAGCTCAGAAGGATCGTTTTTATCCGTGGAGTATAAGCCGTTCTTCCAACATGAGATCTTTCTCTATTTAAAGCTTTTCTCATTGCAGATGTCATGGAAGTAATATTGGTAACAGTTCACATACCCCTCCTTCGTCGGGGTATGTCAAAGCAAGAAGTTAAACAGCAAGCGTGTATTGGATAGTGTATTGATTGGTATCTAATAAATGCGGACTCCCACGAATTGCATCTGATAATGCATCCCAGATATTCCATCCTTGTTTGCGTGCCGTTGAAATGTAACTGCGCGCTCGACAAAGTATCTCTCCACCATGAAATGTGCGAAAACAACCTGAGATTTTTTGCTTCAGTTTTACCATCCGAATGTCTTGCTCGCCCTGGTTATTTGTGAAGGGTGTTAAAAAATCGTACATAAATCGCAATACGCAATCACGCTTCTCTTTCAGTCGGTCTAAAAGGTTTTTGCCATCTCGTTGCTTTTGCTTTCCCCGTTTTCCAGTAGGTAGTGGGGGAAGAGATTCGTGATAGGTGAAACCTTCTTTGAGGATCTGGCTATAAGTTTGCTCAATTTGCAGCAGAAGATCAGCTGGCAATGCTCCACACTCAATATGTTTTTCAACTGTCTGGTTTGCCTCAATGAGAAGATCATACATTCCTTTGGCCCAATCTTCTTGTTTCTGCTCATAGATGAATGTAAGCTCTCGTAAGTGGTGAGCGTTGCATAATCCATGTTTAACCTGATTGTAGGCAAAGTAAGGAAACCAATGATCATGGACTGCTGTCCCCAGAAAATGCGGCAAAATACCAGCTGCATTCATTGCTTCTTGGCCGCGCTTAGCATGCATCGTATAAAAGGTTGCCGTTTGCGAGGAGACCACATGAATCCAATGTAGTTTCTTCTCACATCTCATGCCAGTTTCGTCAAAATGTAATACCTTTGCTGCGAGTAAGTACGTTTTCAGCCCTGCCTCAAACACTTCAAGATTTGCAAAGAGTTGTTCATCGACATTTGCGCAAGTCCCAGGAGAAATTGCCATTCCAAAAATATCTTCAAAAATTTCACATACTCGATCCACTGGTATAAAATGTTGATGGGAAAAATAGGCGATAAGTGCTCGAATTCGATCTCCATACTGGACAGGGCCTTTAATGTTTTCTGGAAATGATGCTCTGCTCTGCTTACCACAGCATGGACATTGTTTCTCTTCAACGCGGTGTTCTGTGATATTGATTTTTGGTTGTGGAATATCGAAAACTTGACGACATTCGGCTATAGCACCATCCACATTATTTAAATTAGATCCGCAACCATTACAGTTGGAAGGTGCATGAGTCACAATGACATCAGGATTGCTCACTTGCGCTAATCCTTTCCCAGTATGTCCTTGTTGACCGCCCCGTTTTTTGCCCGATTGCTTTCTCAAGCTTTTTGGCTTTCGTTTTAGGCCATCGCTACTTGGTGGTTTACTACTGTTGGAGCTGTCTTTGGATAATCGATCTTTCAATTCATGAACTTCAGCTTCCAGCTGCTGAATACGACCTTCGAGATAGCGAATATAGACACGTATTGGCTCTGGCAAAGCATCGAATAGTTCACCAGAAAGAACGGGTATTGAAATTATTTTCGAATCCATGCCCGACAGATTAGCAATACGAGCATCTGAAAGAAATAAAAATTTGCTTGTGAATCATTTTTTTCATATACCCCGACGAAGGAGGGGTATGTGAACTGTTACTAAGAAAAAAGAAAATTCTCTTCTTCAGCTATTTTTAGACCGTTAATATATATGTAGCCACAACTATTCTTCAACAAAACTTCTCCATAAATTGTTTTCTCTATTACCTGTTCTTTTAAAAATATAAGGAAAAGCTGTTTTGCTTTTTCAACGCTCTCATCAGAAATATTTGTAAAAATGAAGTCTGTTCCTACTATACTTGGATCTGAGGGTGGTAAAACTTTTGCATGTAACGTCGTCAAATCTTTAAAGTTATGCTTTGATGTTTTTGTGATTGTAATGTCTCCATGTCGAGATTGAATACGGAAATCGATACTATTTCTATCAAAAGTTGCTAATGCATCTTTGAGACCTACTCCAAACTTTCCGATGGTTAAATTCTCTTTTTCTAGCTTCTCTTGGTTTTCATTTTGTGTAAGATGTTGATATTGTAAACCTCTTCCAAAGTCTCTGATGTGCCAATGAGAGCGATTGTCTTTAAAGATTCGAATTGGAACGGTATCCGTTAACTTTTGCTCGTCAATAGCATTAGCAATCACTTCTCTTAATGCATGATAAATTTCCCAGTCTTCTAAAACTTTTTCCACGTTTAGATCAAAGTAACGATGTTCATCAGAACCGGCGGGGCTTTCATGGGAGGACTCAAACGATTTTTTATCATAAGCGGTACCTGAAGAGGTCTTATTTTCCGGAAAAGACACAGATATTTTCGGGGATAACTTAGGAGAAATCGCTTGATGTACACGTTTTGCAACTTGTGTTTCTTCCGGGCTCGGTTTCTTCCTCTTTTTTGTTTCGGGTTGAGACGACTTGACATCTATCATTGGCGTAAATCTCTGCACATTCATTGCTTCTTTTCCTTATTTCTTTGGATTAACAGTCGAACTCAGGTTTTTATAGTATATTCGACAGCTTGTCACATTTTTGGAATAAAATTCAAGGCTCACTTTTCCCCAACCAGGGCATGAGATTGCATTGAAGTAGTCCCCCGACTTATCTTTCAGGTAGTTCCTGTCTAATTTCCCGTTGCTTTTCATATGGCCAATGATAGGCTCTATCGCCTGACGCCTCTTCAATAACTTTTTAAAATGTGTTGTCAGTTTCTTCTTGCCCGAGATAAAAACCTCCTTCCCTTCAACCTTGTGACCACGATAACCTTTGTCAACAAAGAGACGGCAAATTCCCGTATTGCTATTGCATTCCGCGTCGGCAATCGCCTGTTTTAAAGTGTGACTATCGAAGGGGTTACCATGCAGAGCTTCCAAGCTCAAAACCAAGCCTTGTTTATGAGTTGCTACAATTGAAACGTTGTACCCAAATTACGCGATGTGCAAATTAATAGGTAATGATCCGTTCAAATTGCAAAATTGAAACACAAAGGCACAAAGGCACAGAGGATATCGAATGGGGGTACAGTTCATATACATAGGTAACCCGGGGTAGATTCTCTGTGTCTTTGTGTTTCAATCATTTTTGTTGAACCAAGCAGTTACAGTGTGTGGGTAGGATGTCAATTTTCGACTATGCATCATGTGCGAATTTTCCTTTGAAAAATTCGCACATCGCGTCAAATTCATATTTCTTATGGGTTTTTTAGGGTCGACTACTTAACAAACCAAATACGCCTCCTGGAAGTACCATCATCAAAGTCATACATCACATCGACGATACTAAAGCCTTTCCAAGTAAAGTGTCCAACAGCCGTTTTTATCTTATTTATCATCATGCCATCCACAGTTTCTTTGCATTCTGCTAAGGTATCACTCCTAAAAAGTCTCTCTCCAGTCTTTACATAGTGCATGAGAATACTGACAGCGGCATCTAACAGGCTAGGACCTACATCATAGATAAGACCGGTTTTGTTTTGGTTTTGGTATCGTTTTATCATGCTCTCTTGGAGAGCGTCGATTCCCTCCAAATTCTTCCAGGCCGGGAAATCTTTAATATCTGCTGTCATCAGCACCCAATGGGAGGAAGGAGTTTTTTGGCTTCCAAACTCTTCTTTCACTTGATCATCGTAGTAGGCATACTCTGTCACATTTCCTCCCCCTTTTGGCCTTTTGATGAGCTCTCCAAGAGTGTTTAAGGTAAGAGGAACTCCGTCGACTGTTTCTGGGATGAGGGTAAGCATGTGGGTGTCTTCTATTTTTTTCCCTTTCCAAAAGGGACAGGGGAGCTTTAAAATTTTTAAAATATTGGGCGGTAAAGGGGGCTCGTCTCCAACCTTCCCAAAGTGCTTTTCCCAAGCAGCTTTACCAAAGGCTGTCTGAGGGAGGAGTTTAAATTGAAGTTCTTGAGTTCTTTCGATGCGCTGAGCTTCAATAACCTGAATTTTTTTCTGGAATTTCTCTTCCTGATAAGCCATTTCTCGATCGCTTTTTTCTCTATGTGCTTCTAGCTCTTGAAGAAGAGCCTCTTTTTCTCGGTTGAGTTCTTTGAATTTTTCCCGGTATTCAGCGACAAGAGACTTTCTTTCTTGGTTGATTTCCACTTTAGCTTTATGCAGACGCAACCTGTCCGCAAAGCCAAATTGTTCTGTGTTTTTCTTTAGCTGTTCGTCCATTTCTCTTCTCAGCTCAATTTCCACTTCCTCGTATGAACTTCGGATCGTATACATCTGTTCTTTCATCTTATCGCACAGCTCTGCGTATTTTTCTTTTCGGCTTCTCATTTGCTCCAAGGTATTTTGCTTTAGCTCTTCCAAAAAGCGCCATAACTCTTCAATCTTTCCTTGAGCTTTCTCTAGCTCTTCCTCCATAATCCGTTCTTTTTCTACATGCCGCTCATAGCGATCTTGACTTTCTCGATAGTAGACGGCCAGGCTCTTTTCTAAGCTTCCGGTATTTTTAAGTGCCCATTCAAAGGACTTTAGAGCTTCTGTCAATTCATCCAGTAAGATTTCTGCTAAGGAAAAATGTTCAAAGTGGCAGTGTTCTTTAAAGTCGTAGATGATCTTTTGAAAATGCCTACTAACTCTCCCAATATTATTGTTTAAAAGCCTTTCAATGATAGAGTGTTTGGTAACCCTTAAATGCTGTAGCCGTCTTAGCTCAGAAGCAGCTACGGAATAGTTTTTTTCTCTCAGTGAAACTTGGATGTTTTCTCCTATCTGCTCGCTGATAGAAAGCAGTTTTTTCTCATCCCTGTTGTTTAAGACTGTTTTAAAAACCTCAGAGGGATTTTCAATAGGAGGGAGATTAGCTAAATGAGACAGGCACTCCCGGCGACTCCATCCTCCTTTGATGGGACGTTCTAAAGGATCAAAAAGAAAGAGTCTTTCGGAGAGAGTGTGCATAATGGGATGACTACCTCTACTAATCCATTCCCTAAAAAAGTTGAGTTCTCTGTCTAGAGGAGCCTGGGTAATTCCCAGGAGAATAGAGGGAGCATAATGCTTTAAATGTTCGACTCTACCAAAGAGATTAGAGCAAATATTAAGCATATCGAAAAGGCTCCCTTCCCGGTCAGCCATTAAACTGTTGTAATTGAAGAGAATGACGACTTTAACTTTGTTGGCTCTGTTGATGGCATTTCTAACATTAACGGCACTGGCAATGTTGATTTCAACTCCTCGATTATCTAATAAATCGGGACAGTTACAGTAAGTGAAGGGGTGATCAGGAACGGATTCTATTTGAGGCATAAAGCCCTTAGATTTTTCGGTATGGCTAATTGGCATGACGACATCCAAACTGCCTCCGTCTTCTTTAAGTTTTACCACCACAATGTCCTTGTCAACTCCCTCTATGCCATGCTCTTTTGGTGATTTGAGTTCCATGGTGCACCCGGAAAGGTAATTGATCATGGTGCTTTTCCCTGCCTTTCCACTTCCAATAACGATAATGGCTTCTCTTCCTTCCATTTTTTTTGCATGTTCATCCCCATAATGGACACAGGTAGCGAGGAGTTCAATACTTTCATCTAAGGATAGCTCTCGTTGAGGATCACTAAGTCTCTCGGTAATGAGAGGGCAGGCGATTTCCGGGGAGGTGTTTGGATCAAATGCGAAAGAGAGTCTTCTTGGCAGGAGAAACTCAGAGGCTAGAGGGGGAGCTGAAGGGCAATATAGATCGAAAGCGGCTCCTGAGAAGCTGCCTTCGCTACTCACAACTGAGGAAACACCTGCAGAGGAGGGACGTGATTTTCCCTTAACGAAAGGTTCTTCGTCTGCTTCTTTTTCTTCTTGATTACTGATTTGTAAGGAAGCATGCCCTGAAGGTTTTGTGTTGCTTGTCTTAGAAGAAAGAAAAACTGCTCCCTTGGAAGACTCGAGATCCTGTTTAATCCCTTCTTTGAAGCGACCAATGATTTCTCCTTCAAAGGAAAAGAGTTCTCCTGTTTCGGGCTGATCATTTTTCCACGTGCCCCGATATTGAACCCAAAACATGTCAAAGTCTCGGTAGTATCTTTCTAAGACCCCATGCCCGGACCTTAACCCTTCCTGAAACCCCCCCGTATACCTGTAAGGTGCTAGCCATCTAGAAAAAAAATATGTTGCTTTGCCTTCTAAATCATGAAAACGATTATTGGAAAAACCCCCTTCATAGTCCAGCTCGGATGAGGTAAATTTTCCTTGACCATTGGCCACGAGGCAATAGCGCGTTCTTCCAAAACTTTTTAAGGAGGGTTTGAGTTTTAGTGTGGTCATTTCGCCTCTGTAATCCCCCATGTAATCCAGTGTGCCTCCACGAACAACTACTTTTTGTTTTGCTTCCACAGATGAAAGCTTCATTTGTTTTGAGACAGCTTGTTCACTCCCTTTGAAGCGAATTTTGATCATCCCTCCTGCTTCTGTAGGAGGGAACGATATGTTTGTTTCTCTTACTATCATTCCACCGGGAAGGTCCTCCCCTTGAGAAAGAATATTGGGAACGGGTAATCCAAGAGCACCTAATTCTTCTCTTTCTCTTGCAGTTCCTTGATAAACAAGAAGTTTTTGGGAAATTAAAGAAGCTTTGGCAGGGTCAGTTTCGCCAATTTTGGTAATAGTTTTTCTTTGGTTATTGCACCACTCTTTTAATGTCAGAGAAGGAGAGGTCCTGTTTTGAGTTTCACTGAATAGATGACTATGATGATCAAGGGTGTTTCGAAGATAAAAAAGATTCACCCCAGGGGTTTGATTTGACCGGAATTGCCTTGAAGAGGATTCTTCCGCTTTTTCGGTTTCTTTAAAGATTCTTAATTGGGATCCGAAGAGAGGCTGGCTCATGTCATTTATTCCTGTAAAATAAAAAAAATCTTAATTATCTCAACTTTGCAAAATTTTTAGACTCACCCGCAAAATTCATTTCACCGAGTTTTGCCTTTTTCAACATCTTCGTCTAAAATTTAGTAAAAATGAGTATGCAAAATGAAAAAAAAAAAGTAAATAACTTAATTTACTCGACTTTGCAAAAAATCATGCTACTTGCATCAATATTCGCACTATGAAATCTCTCAGAGGTCTTCTTGATGTTCGCGCTCACAGCGACTCTCACACTCCCCGTCTTTTTAATCGGCAGCCATCTGACGAATAAACGCTTATCGAGTAGGAGGGGGTCCATCGACCCCAGTCCTCTCACACCACCGTACGTACAGAACCGTATACAGCGGTTCATGATCACTCAGACCTCACTATTAGGTAGGATAGATTCTTCCCTTTCTGTCTTGTCAACCATCACGCTATTCGTATCCCTTTCAGCTTGATTATTGGTTGGGTTCATATGACGAACCCGTAAAAACGTCCATATACGGCCATAGTCGCCAAGCTGAGTCAATTTTGGCATATTCTCCGGAGGCGAAGGGTAGGGTGGAAAGGGTCAATCGCACCCTACAGGATCGTCTTGTTAAGGAATTAGCTTTGCGAGGAATAAAAACAATCGATGAAGCGAATGAATATCTGCCAAAGTACCTAGAGGTACATAATGAGAAGTTTCCAGTAGAACCAGCGAGCTCTTTCGATGCTCACCGGCCCCTGGAAAAGGATTGCGATCTTGAACGTTTATTCTGTCGACGTGAGGAACGAACCCTAAGCAAAGACTATGTATCCCAAGTTCCGCTTTTTGCGCGGGTGATTTCTTCATCTTTTTGATTCTAAGTGGGTTATAAAATCTCGATTGGTGGACACACACCAAGCTTCGATTTTGTAACCC
>JBAUVX010000082.1:0-7305 GCA_049583465.1 Waddliaceae bacterium
AGAAACGATAGAAAAAACAAACGGGTCTGAGGCCCTCCCATCAGACCCGTTTGTTTTTCCTATCCTTTAGGGATGTCTAGCGATTAATCTGTCGATGTCAAAGAGACCGCTCTTTTGCAACAAAACAGCCAAAATAGCTAAAGGAACAATCCAACGGATGCAGAACAACCAGGGACGCCAAAACATTGGGTAAGCGGTGCCAAAGCTAAACTCTTCTCGACTTATCTTTTGATCTAAGGCCCATCCGGTAAATAGAGAGACCATCAACCCCGAAATGGGCAAAAGCCAAACAGAAACAAGATCGTTAATCGTTGCAAAGAACGATTTTCCGTAAAGAAGAGACCAGTTAGGAAATATCATCCTAGATGCCGATAAGGCACTGGGAATGCCGAAAAGAAACACAGCAATACCGACGATCACGACCGATTTTTTTCGCGACCAACCCAACAGGTCGATGAAGTTAGCCACAACAACTTCCACTAGAGCGATGGAAGAGGTTAAAGCAGTAAAGACAAAAAGGACAAAAAAGGCCGTAGAAATGAGTAAAGGAGCAGGAAGTTTTGCAAATAAGACAGGAAGGGTTTTAAAAACAAGCCCGGGGCCTTCTTGAGGGGCGAAGCCAAAAGTGAAAATGACCGGAAAAATCATCAGGCCGGCAAGTAGGGAAATGACGATAATCATCAGCCCAATGATTCCGCTTGTCTTTGGAATATCTTCCCGGTGGTGCATATAACTGCCATACGTTAACATCACCCCATGCCCTAGACTGAGGGTGAAAAATGAGAGGCCTAAAGCTTCTAATGCTCCTGAGAATTTAAACTCGGCCCAGTTAGGGGAAAACAAAAATTGAATAGCCTCTCTAAAGCCCTCTAAAGTCATGCTAAATCCCACAAGAGCTAATAACAAAACCAAGAGGCTCGTCGTCATGATCTTGCTCCAGAATTCAATCCCTTGCCGAATTCCCGGATAGACCATAGCAAGAGTCAGCAGGGTAAAAATTCCATGCCAAAAAAGACTGATATCTCCCGATGACTCCAAAATCGTGAAGCTGTCGGCAATTTCTTGAGCTGTGCGCCCCTCGTAAAACTGATTTAACGACATCAATACATAATTAAGCCCCCACCCTGCAACGACGCTATAGAAAGACATCATGAGAAAAGCCGAAGCGACTCCTAACCATCCGGTCGTCTTCCACAGGGTAGAATGACCGGAAAGTTGATCGAAAATGCCCACAGCTCCCCTTTGGGCCCGTCGACCCAGTATCAACTCTGCAATAAAAACGGGAATGCCAATCAAAAATGTGCACAGAATATAGATAAGAACAAACAGTCCTCCACCATTTTCTCCCGTCACATAGGGAAATTTCCAAAGAGTTCCCAGTCCAATTGCCGATCCTGCTGCTGCAAGGATAAAACCAAGCCGTGAACTCCAATGCTCTCTTTGTTTCAGCATAGGAACCTTGAATTGAAGAATATATACAAATTTAAATGTGTATAATTGGTTGAGTTTAGCAAAATCGATGATTCTTGACAATTGGATCTCTTTTCCCTAACCTAGGGAGTAAGAGCAGCGTTCAATGGAGGGCAAAGGAATTTTTATCGATGTTTATCTTATTAGCCACTCTTTACGTTGAAGCAGCCGTTGTCGGCATTGTGTGCATCATTTTCCTCCTCCTTTTTATCGTAGCGGGGATCAAACAGATAATGAGCGGCGAGGATTAGAGAATCGGATGGTTCAACGAAAAATCACCTTAGATCCCGTCACGCAAAAGAATGTTGAGCATTGGCTGCAAGGAGATTTTGACGAGGACACCAAATCGACAATAAGAAGGCTTTTACAAGACAATCCCAAAGAAATTGTCGACGCCTTCTATACCCAGTTATCATTCGGAACGGGAGGAATGCGAGGAGTCATGGGCGTAGGGACGAATCGCATGAATCATTATACCGTGCGGCTTGCCACCCAAGGTCTTGCCAATTATCTACTCAAGCAACCCCTTCCGGAGCATGGACATGCTGTCTTGATCGGCTATGACTCGCGCCACAACTCCCGTTTATTTGCCGAAGAAGCTGCAAAGGTATTAGCAGGAAACGGAATTCGCGTATTCTTGTTTTCCGAACTTCGCCCCACACCTTTGGTATCCTTCGGATGCCGCCTGAAAAAGTGCGATGCGGCAATCATGATCACCGCTTCCCACAATACGTCCAACTATAATGGCTATAAGGTATACGGAGGCGACGGGGGCCAAGTTGCTCCTCCGCACGACGCGATGATTATCGCAGAAGTCGAACAGCTGACCGAGGGGGCGCAAGTCAAGAGCGTTAGCGATCTTTCCCACCCATTGATTGCCGTCATCGAGACAGAAGTCGACGACGCATATATCAACGCAATTAAAAGCTATCCCTTCTATCCGGAAGACAATCTGCGGGATGGCCGCCTTCTGCACGTCGTTTACACGAGCTTCCATGGAACGGGAATCACCATGGTTCCAAAAGTATTGAAGCAATGGGGTTTTACGCAACTCGACTTTGTCGACAAACAGATCATTCCCGATGGCGACTTTCCCACTGTCATATACCCCAATCCCGAAGACCATGATGCATTAAAGCTGGGAATAGAAACCATGCAGAGCTTGCATGCAGATCTTCTCATTGGAACAGATCCCGACGCCGACAGAGTAGGTGTCGTGTGTCAAAAGAACAACAATCCCCAATTTCTAAGTGGAAACGAAGTGGCATGCTTGTGTGTTTACCATATCTGTCAGGCTTTAACGGAGCAGAAGCGTATGCCGAAGAAGGCCGCTTTTGTTAAAAGTATTGGAACAACGGAACTATTTAGAGCGATCGTAGAGTCCTTTGGCGGTACCTGTTACGATGTATTGATCGGATTTAAGTACATCGCCGAGAAAATCCACCAATGGGAACACGATCCGCAAGAAAATACCTTCATTTTCGGTGCAGAAGAGTCGTATGGCTATCTTCTGGGAACGCATTCACGCGACAAAGATGCAGTAGTTACCAGCGCCCTCATTTGCGAGGCAGCCCTGCACTGTAAACGGCAAGGGAAAACCCTGCAAGATCTTCTCTACACGATTTACCATCAATTTGGCGTGTACGTGGACCAACTTCTATCCGTTGTTTTTGAAGAAAGCAAAGAAGGACGGGGACAGATGGCAAGAGGAATAGAAAGATTGCAGCACCATCCTCCCACCCACTTTTTAGGCATCGATGTCGAAGTGATCGAAGATTTTTCACAATCGATCGCAACCAACCTAAAGACCAAAAAAACTACGTCGATTTCCCTTCCCCAGTCTAACATCCTCCGATTCCGGTTAGCAGATGGAAGCAAACTGATGGTACGCCCTTCGGGAACAGAACCTAAAATCAAAATCTATTCCGGGGTGGTGAAAAAAGAATTTGCAACACTCCCCGAGGCTCTGAAAGCGTGTGAAGAACATGCGGCCGATCTTTCCAATGAAATAAAAAAAATGCTCGTCGAAACCTCCTAAACACAAGAAAGTCAAGGGCGGAAAACATGCATTTTCCGGTTATCTCGAAATTCCCCCGAAAGAACCTCCAGCATGTTTTTTTCGTTCAATATAGATCTTTCCTTGTTATAATGATGAACCTATCTCACTAAACCATTTTTGTTTTGCCGATTTCTTGCCTCTTGGGCTGATTTTGCGCTCAATTTTTCGCTCAACTTTCATAAGTTGAAATCAAAATTCATCACAAAATCACCCTCAAGATCCAAAAAATCGGCTGAAAAGCGTTTAGTGAGATAGGTTCATCCGCAAATTCATTCGCCGTTTTGTGTTTCAATCATGTCGCCGTATGGCGGTTTTTAATGACCTTAGCGAGTATCTTGACTAAAAGACTTTTAGGAATGAAGTAACGCCCCAAAAAAGTCCCTAAGCGATATTTCCAATCAAAGATATGCAACGGTTTTTCCTGTTGAATCTGCTTCCATATTTCATTTGCAGCAAATTCCACACTCATGGAAAAAGCAGCCTCTCGGGTTGCTCCTCCCGAAGCTCTTCTCTGAAAATCGGTAGCGACAACTCCGGGGCATGATGTCAGAACACGAATGCCGTAAGGCTTTAGCTCGGCATCAAAAGACTCTGAAAATGCATTGACAAAGGCTTTGGTTGCGGCATAAACGGAAAAGTAGGGGAAGATTTGAAACGCTGCCGCAGAAGAAACATTGAGGATCACCCCCTCTCTATGCTTGGAAATCATCACTCGGGCAGCTTCGAGAGAAAGTTCGAGCACAGCTGCTGCGTTCACTTCCATCATCGCCATCGATTGAGCGATTTTATAAGACAATGCCTCACCGTAGAGGCCAAAGCCTGCGTTATTCACGACCAAATTTGGAACAGTCTCACCTATTTTTTCGATGAGTTTTTCTCTCTCTTGAGGACTTGCTAAGTCGACAGGGAAGACGGTGACTTCAACTTTTTGACCAAGTTCTTGAGCCAGCGTGTTCAACTGATCCACATGGCGGGCGGCGATGATGAGAGGAATCCCTTCTTCAGCAAGAATCCGGCTGAGCTGCCTTCCTATCCCTGAACTGGCTCCGGTCACCAAGGCCAAATCAAATGTTTTCTTTTTTTTCATCTCACACCATAATCTAAGGTAAGTTTAAGACCGGAAGAGATTCTTTCCGGTTCAAAACTCGGGTTAATCTATGAACCTATATGAATTTACGGATAGGTTCATGAACCTATCTCACTAAACGCTTTTCAGCCGATTTTTTGGATCTTGAGGGTGATTTTGTGATGAATTTTGATCTCAACTTATGAAAATTGAGCGCAAAATCAGCCCAAGAGGCAAGAAATCGGCAAAAATGGTTTAGTGAGATCGGTTCATAGGTCATCTCTTAGTGTTTCTTCTCCGATATCCCTTTTGGGGTATTTGACCCGGGAATGGCCGTAGGCCGCGAGTGTTTTCACGAGAACTTCTTTAATCACCGCTAGTTCTTCGAGAGTAAGCAAGGCGTGATCAAATTGTCCATCTTCTGACTTTTCGTTGATAATCCGCGTCGTCAGATCCATGATTTTCTCTTCATCAAATTTCTCCAGCGAACGAGAAGCTGCCTCTAGAGAGTCGGCAATCATGATGATAGCCGACTCTTTACTGCGAGGTGTCGGACCTGCATAGCGGAATTCCTTCTCATCGATTTTGCTCTTATCTCCCCCCATTTTTTCCAACTGCTTCCGATAAAAATAATAGACTAATGTCGTTCCATGGTGTTCCTTGATCACATCGATAAATTGCTCAGGGAGCCCGGCTTTTCTTGCTAGCGTTACCCCTTCGGGAACGTGGGCGATGATCACTTGTGCAGACTCTTGCGGGGTCAGCAACTGATGGATATTCATCCCGCCGTGCTGATTTTCGGTAAAATACTGGGGAGTGGCCATCTTTCCAACATCGTGATAAAGCGTAGCCACTCGAGAAAACAGACCATTCGCATTGATCGCCAGCGCAGCTGCCTCCGCAAGATTGCCCACGACAACAGAATGCTGATACGTCCCCGGCGCTTCTATGCTTAACCGCCGTAGCAAATCGTGATTAGGATCCATATATTCCATTAACGTCACATCGGTCATGATGCGAAAACTTGACTCTAAAAGCGGCAACAGCCCGACAACCAATACGGCTGTTAACAGCATAAAGCCGCCCGAACTTAACGTATCGGTAATGATGTCCTTCCAAGGCGCATTCTGATAGAACTGGAAGGAGATAATCACACCTATGCACGCTAGCCAAACCTTACCGCAAATGATAAAAATCTCCCGCCGTTGTCTCAAAGAACTAGCACTTAATATGGCGACAATTGCTGCAACGATGTTCAGGATCATGAATTCCTGTCGATCAAAAGCCAGAGTCATCATCAGAATAATTGTCAAAAAAGCGCTAGTAAATGTGGCAACGAATGGACTGAGCAAGCTGCAAAGTAAAATCGCTGAAAAAGGGACAAATAAAGGATAACGGATCACTTCAATGAGATTGCCGGTGGAGTTGAGAAAGAAGAATTCGGTCAGTTTTGCAATTCCAAAAGTAAGAATAACAATGGTAACAACCAAAAACAGTTTGCGATTGGAAGTGACAATATGAGGAAAATAGGCATAAAAAAAGGCAATGCAAATTCCCGTCAGGATAGCAGTTAAAAGCACACTGCCCGCTAGCGTCCGAAGGCTCCACAAATGACGCTGTTCTTTTAATGCCTTCTTCATCGCCTGCAAGATGGCAAGATGGCGGGAAGTAACCTTTTCTCCCTGATTGATCATGCGGCTTCCCGCACTAATATGGGTATAGATATCGGGAATTTGCGCCTGAATCTTGCGGCGAATCGCCTTTCTCGAGGAGAGATCTTTTTCTAATTCCCACGCAGTGTTCTGAAAATAGTTCACGATGAAATCCGCTGTTTTTGGGTCGAATTGACCCTCGGGAAATGTTTCTTCTTGTATCGCAGCCCAGGTTTCTTTTGTTAGGGGCCGGGTTATGTCTTCATCCGAAGGTGTGAATGACAGATAAAACTTTGCCGGCAGGTCAAGCTCTTGCATTTTGTGGAGGGTACGAGGGTCTGTTAATCGCGCTGTCAACAGACTTTTTTCCAGCATATCCCCTCCTTTATACATGTCATTGAACGTACTGCCCGGAACTTCTTGCCGCCATTCCTTGTCTGAAACCAAAAAGTTGTCAAAATCTCTACGTCGTTTGCGCACTTCTGCATCGGGAAATCGATAAATACTGCCGATATCGCGTACCGCTTCTTGCTTGAGGATGATCGTTGCTTCCTCATCAAAAAAATCGATATCTGTTTGAGTGACAATATAACGCGGGGCAGTGCTATTCAATTCAAGCACTTCCACGGGCTCTTCTTGAAAATGTAAAATGCCAAACAAAGAGAAAAAAAAGACGGTACCAATGATTGCTCGAATGGCTTGGCTCTTTTCAAAAAAACCCTGTTCTCGAGAAAATTTCAGCTCTTCAGTATGCTCGAGCCTGCTAAGACCGTTCATACTTTAAATGATATACTACCCACAGCTTAGTTTGCAAAATTTTAGCGACCACCTTCAACTATACACATTCAAATTCAAGAATTGGGATTTCGGCGTGGCGTTGCTGCATAAATCAATCGCCGATCTTCATCTCCTGGATTACGATTATGTTTGGCGTCAACCGGGAATTGAATTAACGCCATGGGCGAATTGCGATTTTGCGATTTCGGTTGATAATGCGCAGGTACTAGTTTCACCACTCATTTAAAGCATGGTTGTTAGTGTAAAACACAGAGATACAG
>JBAUVX010000083.1:0-20559 GCA_049583465.1 Waddliaceae bacterium
CTGCCCCCGTCCTTTCTCTCTGTGTCTCTGTGTTTTACACTAACAACCATGCTTTAAATGAGTGGTGAAACTAGTACCTGCGCATTATCAACCGAAATCGCAAAATCGCAATTCGCCCATGGCGTTATTTTACTAAAATACCTGGGAGTAAGATGCATCTTTTGACGCAAAATCTCAGTTATGAGAAGATTGTGCCCTCAAAATGAAAGTAAAAAAAATATAAAATTAATGATGGAAGGAGAAAAATCATGCAAGCCGACGGTGAATTCCTAGGTGATGTCAATGAACACCCAATCTGGACACTCATTGATCACCCGCTAGGAGGTGCATGTATAGGCGGGCTCGCAACATTCCTGCCCCCATTTTCAGGAGTTACCTTGATTCATGGTGTGGTTTGCGGAGTGCTCCACTGTGCTGCAGCCAACCTTTCTAAAAAGGCAGGAATCCAGGGAGCGGAAAACAGTTGGCAGCTGTGTCAAACCATTGGTATGATAGCAGCCTGTGCGTTTCAATATTTAATAGGAGGCGCGACAGTTGGTTTATCAATAACCTTTGCTGCTAGCATGATTGGAGTAAGCATTGGGCTGGACGGTCTCATAGAAGTCCTGAAGAAAATAGCAGAAAAAGCAGCCTCTAGGTTTATCTCATCATCCCGGGCTCCGGAGAATAGCGATGTAGAGCTAGCGTCTTCTGATGATTTATAAAACTCTGAAATCTAAAAATCTCGCTGCCTTCCGGGTAAACCCTTAATTTTCTATGACATAGGGGAGATTTGATTTGTGCAACAGCCAACTCTCCCTGCTGCAATAAAAAACCACTGCAGTCAGAAGCCATAAAAATTCCATTTTTTTAACAAAATAATCTTGTTTCAAGTATACAACGGGAAGGAGGCTGTAGTCAAAATGCAATGGTTGAAACCCCCGGAACAACATTTTTTAGAGTCTGAAGAGATTCAATTTATCACTAGCGGTTTTGATAAAGAAATTCCTCCCATTTTCCCTTTTGTCAAAAGAGAGGTGCTGACTCTCGATACTCTGGAGGAGCAGGCTAAAAGTTCTGCTGCAAAACATCAAATCGGTCGGAGGCCGAGTGAAGGGATCTCTTTAAAAAGGCGGCTAAAATCCCACGAAAAAGCGTTAAAAAAGTCTTTTTTTGCCCTTTCTCGAGCCCTTGACGACGAAGGAGAAAAGCTCAGTTCCGGCAGCGAGTGGCTGATTGACAACTTTCATGTCCTCGAACAGCATATCAAAACCGTTGAGAATTATCTTTCGATGGCGAAAACAAAAGAGTTTCCTCAGATCACCGATGGTCCTTTTAAGGGGTTTCCTAGAGTTTGGGTGATAGCTTATGAATTGGTTAAATATTCCGATGCCTCTATTGACGACGAGCTTCTGAAGCGCTACATGAAGGCTTATCAATCGCAAGTGTCTCTTACGATGAAGGAGTTGTGGGCTTTTCCATCTATGTTGCGCATTGTTCTCATTGAAAGGCTTGCCCATCTGGCGATGTTCAATGTGTTAATCCGAAAGCAAAGTGTCATGGCAGACCGCCTATTGGAGAACGTTTTTTCCGACAAAAGCCCTTCTCCGTCCGAGACCCTCATTCATTTTGCAAAGGTATTGAAAGACAGTCCCGAATATTGGAGCAACGGGTGTTTAGTGCACCTTATCCTTGAGCTGAAGAATCTTGGATCAAAAGGGTCGTTATGCTTAAAGTGGTTAAACCAAAGGATTGAAGAACATGACTTGTTTGCCAATACACTCGTGGAACAAGTGGTGTATATCGACTCGTCCATTCAAATCTTAATCAGCAACATTTTTGCCGATCTTAGGACAATTGCCACCTATGATTGGATTAGTTGGTTTGAGGAGGTTTCCCATGTTCACCAAGTGCTGCTAAAAGATCCCGCACATGTTTATCCCAAGTGTGATTCCCGCACATGCGAGCATTATCGCAACAAAATCGAAATACTCGGTCAGTCTGTCGATGACGAGGAAAGAGAGATCGCTGAAAAAGCCATTACTCTTTGTTCTTCTTCTCCCTATAAAGAAACCACCGGAGTCGGCCACTTTCTCGTCGGCGAGGGTGTGTTGGCATTTGAGAAAGAACTTAACTATCGGCCAAACATCTGGGAAAGACTCGGCCGCCATGTGGAAAAGAAGGCATTTTCCTATTGGTTATCGGGTTCCTTGGCTTGCGTATTGGGCTTTCTATCCTTGCCTGCATATTGGCTTTTTCTCGAAGGGTATGGAGTGACTGCCTCATTTTTTATTCTCATCCCTTTTTTTGTCATTGCCAGCGAGGCGAGCATCCAACTGATCCAATGGTTCATTGCCCACGTAAAAAAACCGAAATTTCTTGCCCGATTTGATTTTGAAGAGGAAATCCCTCAATCGTGCACAACGCTTGTCGTTTTGCACATTGTCCTTACCAGCCGGCGAGGGATTCAAGAAGCTGTCAACAGTCTTGAAAGCCAGCTGTTGTCGAATCGCTGTGTGAATTTGCATTTTGCCCTTGTCTGCGACCGAGCTCCTTCCAGGAAAATGGAAATTCCTTTAGATCTTCAACTCATCGATTATGCACAACAGTTAGTGTCGAATGTGATCCATCGATGGGAGAAAAAAGTTCCTTCAAAACTTTTTTTAATTACAAGATCGCGTACATGGAGCGAATCGGAAGGGCGTTATATCTGTTGGGAGAGAAAGCGGGGGAAAATCCATCAGCTGAACCGGTTGATTTTAGGAAATGATGTCAAAGGAATCGATGTGAACATCGGTGATATGGATTTACTCAAAACGGTCCAGTTTGTCATCACTCTAGACGAAGATGTCAAAATTCCTCCCGGCACGGCATATAAAATTGTCGGGACGATTGCCCATCCCCTCAATCGCCCTATTGTGGATCCAAAGGAAAAGAGGGTGAAAAAGGGATACGGCATCATTCAGCCGTTGATGAAGACTTCACTGACAAAGGCTTTTCAGACTCCTCTCACGCGCATTCTTTCAGAGTCTCCGGGAGCAGATCCTTACACGTATCTTGTCTCAAGCATGCATCAAGATTTGTTTCTCGAGGGGATCTATGTCGGCAAGGGGGCGTATCATGTCAAAACATTTGAAGAAGTTCTCGATCAGCGATTTCCTGAAAATGCGATTTTAAGTCATGACCTCCTCGAAGGTCTGTTTGCTCGCGTCGGCCTAAGCACCGATATCTATTTTCTGGAAGACATTCCGGAAACCTATACACACTTTAGCCGACGGCTGCATAGGTGGATGCGTGGGGACTGGCAATTAATTCCCTGGCTTTTTTCCCGCGTTCCTAATGCGGAAGGGGAGCGCATCCCAACGGTGATTTCACCCTTGGGAAGGTGGAAAATTTTGGAAAATCTCAGAATCAGTTTGTTATTTCCTGCGGTTTTTCTTGCACTAATTCTTAACTGGGTAAGTTTTTCTCCCCCTCATTGGAAATGGCTCGTGTACCTTTTTCTTCTGATGAATTTCTCTTTAGTCACAACAGTCGTTGACTTGTTCTATTATCCCCTGAGAAATATCCGTTTTCCCTGGTCGCATCTTTATCATGGATGGCAACATGTAAAAAAGCACTTTCAACAAGCTGTTGTTCGCGTCCTGCTGATCCCTCCGATCACCACCCTTTCCCTTCATGCTGTAGCGATCTCTCTCTATCGGGTTTTTTATTCAAAAAAGCATCTGTTGCAATGGAATACGTTCAATGAGGTCAAGCAGCTTTCTCAAGAAACCATTGGGTCCTTAGTCAAGGAGATGGCAGGAGGGATCGTTCTTGCCTTTGTTGCTTTCTTTTCCCTTTTCTTTCTTCCTCAACCCGATTTCCTTATCGCGACCCCGGTTGTGATTGCCTGGCTTTGTGTTCCTTTTTTTGTGAAATATTTGGGAAGTTTTCGCGAGCGCCCGAAAGCAACCCTGTCTTCTACCGATGAGGAAGATCTTCTCGATATTGCTTGGGACACCTGGCAATATTATGCTGACCTCCTCTCGGAACAAGGGCATTACCTCATGCCTGACAACCTGCAGCTTGTTCCTAAGCCTACTCTTGCCATGCGCACCTCTCCGACGAATATTGGATTTCAATTTTTAAGCGCTCTTTCTGCTTATGATTTTGGTTTTCTTTATCCCACAGATCTCATCGATCTTTATAGCAAAGCCTTGGATACCATTGAAAAATTAGAAAAAAAGCGTGGACATCTGTACAATTGGTACAGTACGGAAACTCTGGAGCCCTTGCATCCCCGTTATGTTTCCAGCGTAGACAGCGGGAATTTTATTGGTCATCTGCTGACAACACGCCAAGCCCTGTTGAGTCTCCACAAAAAGGAAATTCTCACTCCTGCACATTGGAGGCATTTTAAAAAATGCATCGACATTGTTCAGTCAAATTGGCGCGTCAAGCCCCTGACATTTTTCCCCCCTAAATATCTTGCCGATCTGTTTGGCCTTTTTCGTTCATTGGAGGAATGGATTGATTTAGTTGTCGGCACAACCAGAGCAGCTCTGCCTTTAATATCCACTCACGAAGAGGCCATCACGCAACGTGCGGTCACCTATATCTTAAAATTTGCCGAGTTTGGATCGACATTTCGTTTTATTGAGCAATTCGAGGCTTTGCTGCAAAAAGTGGATCACTTGCCTTTGATTGACCTTGATACGGAACTCAAGCTCTTAACCGAAGAGTTGCATGACCGTTATCGAAAGCTGACCAAAGATCCCTTTCCTACGTGGCTCTCTTTGCTTTACGAGACAAAACGTTTCACCGAATTGATCAGCGAGCTGCAGCAGTCGTTAAGGAGCAAGCCGGACGATGCACTTGTCAAGGAGGCGCAAGAGGCCTCTGAAGGCCTAGCCAAAGAATTGAAATCGATGCAATATTGGTGTGAGACATTTCTTGAAAAAGTCGACAGAGTCATCAACCAGATGTCCCTTTTAATTAAAGAGACCGACTTTGCCTTTTTGTATTCTCCGAAAGAACGCTTGCTTTCGATCGGCTACCACGAGGAAAAGGGGTATATTGATCCCAACTACTATGCCTTTCTCGCATCAGAGTCTTGCATTAGCAGTTTGGTCGCCATAGCCAAAGGAGATGTTCCGAGCAAGCATTGGTTTGCCTTAGGCCGGCCGCTCATTCGTTCTTCTGCAGGAAAAACTCTTCTTTCCTGGTCCGGGTCGGCCTTTGAGTATCTCATGCCCCTGATTCTCATCAATCCTCCGGAAAATAGCCTGATCGATGTCATGACCCGCGTGGTGGTTAAAGCACAAAGGAATTACGGGAAGAAAAACCGCCTTCCCTGGGGGATTTCAGAATCGGGATACGGTGTCACCGATCGAGAAGGAAACTACCAATATAAAGCTTTCGGTCTTCCCGAACTCGGACTCAAACGGGGGCTCGCCGATGATTATGTGGTCTCCCCCTATTCGACTTTTCTCGCTTTGCTTGTTTTACCTCGAGAGGCCATGAAAAATATCAAAGCATTAAAGCGGGCCGGTGCAAGGGGGGCGTACGGTTTTTTTGAGTCATTGGACTATACCCCTTCCCGCTTAAGCGAACAAGAAAATACGTACATTTTGCGGTCCTATTTGACGCACCACCAAGGAATGATATTGAATTCCATCAACAACATGTTAAATGATGGCATTCTTCAAAAGTATTTTCAGGCCGCAGCGTTGATTCGCTCATTCGACCTCTTGCTTCAAGAGCAGTTTCCTTTCGGTTTTGGCACGGTGACCTTAACAAGGGAGCATCCGGTGAGGCTCCAGCGTTTCCGAGACGAGGAGATGGTTTCCAATGTCCGTCAGATCACAACCCCTCATACCCGGTTTCCCTGCACTCACGTCTTATCTAATGGACGTTTAAGCGAAATGATCGACAACACAGGGTCAGGATACCTATTTTTCGAAGGTCAAGATGCGTTGACAAGGTGGAATCCCGATCCTCTGATCAACCGCAACGGCTACCACATTTTTATCCGCGATTTGCAAAGTGGAAAAGTATGGTCTGCCGGCTATCAGCCGACTCGAGTCGAGGCAAAAGGGTATGAGTGGACCTTTAGTCCTCATAAGGTGGAAGTGCGCCGGCATGATGACGACATCTTCCTCCATATGGAGGTGACGATCTCTCCTGAACACAATGTAGAATACCGTCAAATGACCTTGACAAATCTTTCGGGAAGAAAAAGGGAAATCGACATCACGACGTATGGAGAAGTTGTGTTGGCAACCCTTGCCGCCGATCAGTTTCATCTTCCCTTTTCCAAAATGTTTATTGAAAGCCGGTATCGTGAATCGGATGTTCCGGGGCTTATTTTCCGCCGTGTTCCCAAAAGCTCTCACGATCGGGAGCTCTATCTCATGCATATGCAGATTCTCCCCGCCTGTTGGGGAAAAACGGAATGGGAAACAGATCGTCAACAATTTATCGGACGGGGACGGAGTATTGACAATCCGCAAGCGATGGAGGGAGGGGCTTCATTATCGGGCACCACAGGTTTCACACTGGATCCCATCTTCAGTTTACGTGAAAAAATGGTTCTTGAGCCCCATGAGTCGGAAACGCTGTATTTGGCAGTGGGTGTGGGGAGATCGCTAGAAGAGATCGAGCAGCTGATGGAGCATGTGTTTAAACCTAATGCCATCAAGAGGGCGTTTGAGATGAGCTTAGCTCATAGTCAGTTATCGACCCGTTATGAACACCTCCCTTTCAATAAAATCCGTCTCTATCAAGCATTCACCAATAACATTTTTTTCTTTCTCGATCCTTGGAGAGAGGGAAGAGAGTCCCGGCTTATCAATAAGCTGCAGCAAAATGGCTTGTGGGCGCTTGGAATTTCCGGCGATCTTCCCATTGTCTTGATTCGTTTGACCAATGCAAAGCAGATCTCCTTCCTGCAAGACTTGCTTTCAGCCCATCACTATCTGGCAAAAAAATGCGTCAACTTCGATTTGGTCATTCTCAACGAAGTGACGGAAGGATATCGCAATGACTTTACGACCGAGTTGGAGAATTTACGCCTCCGCTATACCTACGACACTCAGCCTTCTTCTCAAGGGGTTGCCGGCCGCATTTTTCTTTTTAATGCCGACCACGTCAAAACAAAGCAAATCGCTCTCTTGGAAGCCTGTGCTAACCGCATTTTCACGGAAAAGGAAGACTCTTTATTGTTGGATTATGACCAGAAAATCGTCCACCGACCCATTGTAAAAAGAAAGAAAAGCCTCGTTTCTCCGCAAACAATTTCTCCGGAAAAAACCGAGTATTTTAATGGCTATGGAGGATTCATTGAAGATGGCAGAGGCTATCGCCTCTTTGTTCAACCCGGGGTGAATACTCCGCAGCCTTGGGTGAATGTCATCGGTGCAGAGCATTTTGGGTTTCTTATCTCTGAAACGGGAGGAGGGTATACGTGGTCGGAAAATAGCCAACAAAACCGCTTAACCCCCATGCAGATTGATCCCATTTCCGACTCCCGGGGAGAGATGCTCTATTTACGGCATCCGCAAACCCGCCGCTTTTGCTCGGCATTTCCCATCCCCGGACTTTCCGACGCCTCTGCTATTGTCGACCATCATTTTGGATACAGCAAATTTCGGGCCTCTTTTGAAAAAGTCGACTATGAACTGATCGTCTCAGGGGCAAAAAAAGAACCGGTTAAATGGTGGCGATTGAGGTTGCGCAACACCTCTTACTACTCTCAAGAGCTAGAACTCTTTCTCTATGTCGAATGGGTGTTGGGTGTTTTGCGGCAAAATAGTGCAGGACATCTTTTATGTGGATATGATCGCCGGATGAATTTCGTTTATGCCAAAAATCCGTTTAACGGACCCTTTAGCGAACGCATTGCTTTCATCGGAACGAGCGAGCCTCTCGCTTCAATGACGACAAGCCGCGAGGAATTTATCGGGCAAAATCGAGATCTTCTTCATCCCATAGCCTTCGAAAAAGAGGGAAAATACATTAAGCTCGACCAAAAAGTGACGATCGGAAACGACAGTTGCGGCGTTCTCCAACTCCTTGTTTCATTGGAACCCAACCAAGAAAAAGAGGTTCTTTTCTACCTCGCTGAAGCAGAAAGCATCGAAGAGGCCAGCCGATTGGCCATCCACTTCAGCTCTCCTCTACAGTGGAAAAAAGAGCATGAAAAGGTTAGAGAGTTTTGGCATGAGATTACTCAAACCATTCAGGTCTCCACCCCTGAGCGGACCTTTGATATCCTGATGAATGGATGGTTGCTTTATCAGACCCTATCGTGCCGCTTATGGGCTAGAACGGGGTTTTTTCAGTGCAGCGGAGCATACGGATTTCGGGATCAGCTGCAAGATGCGTTGGCCCTTTTGCCCATTGATAGCGGATATACCCGTCGGCAGATTTTACTCCATGCATCTCGACAATTTATCGAAGGCGATGTCCAGCATTGGTGGAATCCTCCTTTAGGCGCAGGAGTGAGAACGCGCATTTCAGATGATTTATTATGGCTGCCTTTTGCTGTGATTCACTATCTTGACGCAACAGGAGATTCAGAAATATTAGACGAAGAGATCAGTTATCTCAAGGGAGATATTCTTGAGGATGAAGAGCATGAGATTCATTTTGAACCTTTACAAGCACCGGAAAGCGGCACTCTTTATCAGCATTGCGTCCTTGCCATTGATCGCTCGTTGCAAGTTGGGCAACACGGGTTGCCGCTCATTCATGGAGGCGATTGGAACGATGGGATGAATGCGATAGGAATCGAAGGAAGGGGGGAGAGTGTTTGGCTAGCTTGGTTTCTTGCGATGATCCTTGAACATTTTGAAAACATTGCTCAAGAAAGACGGGATACAAATCGGGCGGAAACTTATCGCCATGCCCGTCAATCTTTGTTGGAAGCGATCGAAAAGGAAGGCTGGGATGGCGAGTGGTATCGACGGGCCTATTTTGATGATGGAACTCCATTAGGAAGTCGGAGCAATGATGAATGCCAAATCGATTCTATCTCTCAAACTTGGGGAGTGATTTCCGGGGGAGCTAAGGAAGAGCGTCAGCAGAAAGCGCTGGAATCTGTTTATCATCACCTTGTCAATAGGGAAGCGCGGTTGATCCAGCTCCTTACTCCTCCCTTTGACCAAACGGAGCTAGAACCGGGTTACATCAAGTCGTACCCTCCCGGCATCAGAGAGAATGGGGGGCAATATACCCATGCAGCAACGTGGGTTGTCCTTGCGACGGCAATGCGCGGGTGGGGAAGCCGGGCTTTTGAGCTTTTTCAGATGATTAATCCAATCACCCACACTCTTGATAAGAGTCGAGCCGATCGATACAAAGGCGAGCCCTATGTGTTGGCCGGCGATGTGTATTCGATGCCTCCTTACGAGGGGGTAGCAGGCTGGACCTGGTACACCGGTTCGGCGGGGTGGCTGTATCAGACGGGGCTGACAGCGATCTTAGGTTTGAAGGTTCAGGGAGCCTTTTTTACGATATTTCCTTGCATCCCAAAGGATTGGAAAGAATACACGATCCGCTACCGATGGAAGACAGTTGCCTACGCGATTCATGTCCGGAATCCGGAAGGGGTCGAGCAAGGGGTGAAAAAGATTGAATTGGAGGGAAATGAGATCGAGGATAAGAAAATCTTTTTCCCCGCAGAACCTCCTGAAGATGAGAAAGAGATAAAAATCGATGTGTACATGGGATAGATGATAGCGTTTTCAAAGTTTCTTGCAGGACTTGCGTTTTTTCTCATGGGGTTGCGGTTATTCTCGGCCAATCTCAATCAATTAACAGGTCCGGGGTTTCGTCATTTGGTGGTCCGGTTCACACGAAACAATGCGATGGCCGGCCTTTCCGGTATTGTTTTGAGCCTCCTCACCGTCGGAAATGCCATGATTACCCCTTTAATTGCCGCCGGTTTGCAATCCGTCAATGCCTTTACTTTGCATCAATCCATCTATCTGATTGTTTGGAGTCGTCTAGGAAGCTGCTTGTTTGTTTATCTTGCCGGTTTCGACATCGAGACTCTGGCTCTTTTCTTGGTTGGAGTTTCCGGGATTGTTTCCGCTCTCGGTAAATCTAGGCGTTTTGCGACATTTATGATGTCGATTTTTGCCTTGGCGATGGTTCTCTATGGGATTCAAGGGATTAAAGATGGAGCAAAAGTGTTATTGGAAATGGATTGGTTTACAGTCGTTATCGCTCAAGCTCTTGAAAATCCGTGGATTGCTTTTTCTGCAGGGTGGCTCTTTGTCGTGGTATCACAGAGTCTTTTTGGCGCTCTCGTTCTCGTTTTAAGCGCCGGCATTTTTAACATGCAGGCCGCCTTGCTATTTGTTTATGGCGCTTATTTGGGAGAGACGACGATTAAAGCCTTTTGTCTGGCCGGGTTCAAACATGCATTTAGGCAGGCGATGGGTGTGATGGTGCTGTTTTATTTGTTAGCTTTTCTCATCGGCATGCTGTTTTTTTTCTTGGAAGAGCAATTTTCCCTTCCCCAAATCCTTGTACCTTATACTCATACGAATAAGGTCTATTTAGCTCATGTGAATTTAGGGATTCATATCATCGTTGTGATCCTTCTTACCCTCTTTGCACATAAAATCGAATCTCTTCTTTCAGGATTAAGTCTGGGGGAAAAAGAGGATGGCGAACTTAAAGTATTATCGATCCCCTCGGAGATTTTGGACGATCCGATTATTACCACCGATCTCATTTCACAAGAAGAGAGCCGATTGCTTCGTCAGATGCCCCAATATCATGACAATCTTCGGTCAGGAAAAAGTCTTCTCCGCCCTTCGATTCAACACAGATTACACGAAAACTTGTCAAAAAATTTCTCCATCATCCGGGATGCTTATCGCGATTTACTCAATCGCAGCAGCTACCATCAAGAGATTAGCGCCCATATTCTCGAAGGGATCGAGCGTCAAAATCTGCTAACGTCGCTAGAATCGAATCTTTATGAATTGAGCGAGGTGACCGATCAGTTCCGTCTTTCTTTCGGGAGTCATAAAGAGTTGGCACAAAGG
Source organism: Waddliaceae bacterium (assembly GCA_049583465.1). Classification (GTDB taxonomy): domain Bacteria; phylum Chlamydiota; class Chlamydiia; order Chlamydiales; family Waddliaceae; genus JBAUVX01. The sequence goes on from JBAUVX010000083.1 coordinate 11,022, forward strand.
GTGTTGAATTTTATCGAAGCGATTGATTTTCTCTTGCTGAGCCTCATCGGCATTATGGAATCTCCCAAACCCGAGGAGATAAAAATGCTCGATATCTTAACCAGGGAACATGAAGATTTTAAAAAAATTGCGCGCAGCCTTTTTGGTCCCGAATTAACGTTGGAACAAGAGGTCTATCTCATCAGAGAGATGCATCTTTTTGAAAGCAGCACGTGGCTCATCAAGAAGTTGGCAAAATTTTCGATCGCTCGTGTAAAACAGGAAGCAGCGTAGCTCAGTTTTCCGTATACTCCTTCTTCTTCTTGGGGCTCTGCCCCAAACCCCGGCAAAGGGGCTAAGCCCCTTTGCAATCCCCATTATCGGGCTAACGCAACCACTCAAGCGATCTTGGAATGAAATTAAACTCTTGTATAGCCTTGGCATTCGAGGCTCCACGCAACTTGGTACAGTAATAAATAAAGTCTTCTCCCTTAACTTTTAGCCCCTCTTCTTCTGAAATGCTATAAGGAGGAGGAGCATTCAGATAGCGAGCAAAAGCCGGAAGCCACTCACTCATCTTTGCCGGATGACTGTTGACAACGTTGTATGTGCCGGGCGAGCTATAGATTGCCTCGGCAGCGGCTTTTGCTCCATCTTCAACATGGATAAAATTCCAAACACCCTCTCCTTTTCCAATGAGTGGAAATGCCCTGTTGCGAATCTGTTCTGCCACGCTACCCAATGGATGATACCAGGTTCCGGGTCCATAGAAAAATCCAAATCTTAAAGCAACACCTTCCATTTTGTCCGATAATAGTACGCGCCTTTCGATGTCTTCATAGAGATGAGCCGCCGCGGAAATATTCGGAGCGGCATCCAAGGCAAAGGGAACATTTTCATCAGCTAATCCTTTGCCCGGGGCATATAAAAAGCCGCAAGACTGAACGATATAACGCTTGGTGTCGAAATTCGATGCGGCATTGTATAAGTTGCCTCCGCCTTCGATCCTCACCTTCCTGTTATTTTCGGAAGCCCTTGCCATCATTTCAGGCGTATATTCTTTGGGCAATGAGGTCAACATGTCGATCACGACTTCCGGCCTGACATTCTCAAAAGCTGTAAAAACCGCTTTCTGATCAAGGATGTCTAATACTAAAGGCTTAGCTCCTTTCCCGGCAATGAGCTGAGCATGCGATTTGGAGTGCGTCAACCCATAGACATCAAAGCCGAATTTGATCAATATGTCGACTAGCGGCTGGCCAATTGCCCCCGTTGCACCTGCGACAAGGATTTTCATCTTACCCCCAAGAATGGAACTTTAGAGCAAATTCGCATATATTCCAATACGAATTCTGTATGAGTCATTAACGATGTGTCTTTCCGGGAACTTGGGGATGTTTTCGGGTCCTGCCCCCATATTCGTTTCGTTAAATCTCAATGACCCCAGCTCCTTCGAAACGTCCTTCGCGGAGGTCGCTCAAGGCTTCGTTTGCTTTTTCTAAGGGATATCAGGTCACTTCTGTCTTCACCGGGATTTTCGGAGCGAGTTTGAGGAACTCTTCCCGTCTTTACGGGAAGAGGGAAGACAATGAGGGTTAAGCCCTCAATGCCTCTGAAACTCCCCGATTGTCTTCCACGACTTCCTTTGCTGCGGGATAGACAAACGAGCTAAGCATGATCTTAAATCCATTGTTGAGTGCTTGATCAAATCCTTCTTGATACGCTCTACCTTCTTCAGTTGCTAATACTTCGCGCTCTGCTTTGGGGAAAAGATGCGGAAAAACCGCTTTTACTGCTGCAGTTGCTCCACCTTGCTCTTGTTGAAGGCCCATGAGTTTGCCGAATAGGTATTGGATAGGTTTTTGCTCTTTTATTGCCGGGATATTTAACTCATCGAACAGTTTTCGAGCAATTTCTTGAGCTTTGACGTCGAGGACGGAAAGCGCCTCCTCTTTTGTCATGGGCTCTACAGCCTCAAATTGTGGGACTGGGGGTGGATTTTGAACAGGTGCTGCCATTTTTCAACCTCTCTTTAAATATTTCTTTTGACAAGTTTTTATATAAAATCAATTACAATACATGTTTGTTAAGATCTCATAAATTTCGGCTAAATACCGGGTTTTTTTCTACTATTCTCGTTCGTTGTCCTTTTTAGACACGCTCGACGTTTATTTCTATCCAGGCTTCAGGAAAGAGCTCGTCTATTTTCTCGACTAAATTCCATGCCTCGGAAAGGACGTAAGAATATTCCACTAATTTGCGGTTGACAGGATTTTCCATGGCTTCTAAATAGGGGCTGAATTTTTCTTTAAAGGCCGAAATTTTCTCATCCTCGGGCATGTCGTCTTCTTCTCTTCCGTTCCATCTTGCTTTCAAAGACTCCTTAAAAAAAGAGGACAATGTTATCATCACGGCATTGACTTTTTCCTTCATAGTTTTTTCTTGGGAAGCCAGTTGCCCGGCCTTCATTTGCGCTTGTTTTAGTCTGCCGGCTAACCAAGCCATCAAGTTCTCGCTTGCTGCGATATCGCTTTCCATTTTTACATGCAGATTCATTGCGGAATCTAAAAAAAGATTCTCTAACAGCAGATTTTGCTTATGTTGATCAGGTACCCTTTCACTCATTTTTGCCTCCCAGTAAATATGGAGTTGTTACTCAGTAAAATTTTCGTTAATTATACTAGATTTATTTTTTTTTATTATAAAGATTTGTGAATTACACACAGTGACCAGTCTCCTCTACTCACTGAATTACACAGCATGAATGTAATTGCGCTTAGATCGCGGGGGCTAAGTTGGAGTTGGATTAAGGAGCGGTATCACTCAATGCATGTAGGGCATCTTTTTCGGTATCGAATATAAGGAAAAGTTCGTCAAATTTTGTCATTTTCAATAGATTACTGATATTGGGACGAGGAGAACAAAGAGCTAGCTTTCCCTCGACCGCTTGTATTTTATCGGAAAACATGACCAACACGCGTAATCCGACGCTGCTGATATAATGCAACTCAGCTAAATCGAGAATCACTTTTTTGTTGCCCTTCAGGAGGAATTTTTTTAGATATTCCTCAGCGGACGGCGCAGTCATATGATCGATTCGCCCTTTTAGTTTGATAACTCTGATATCCCCTTGGGACTCTGATTCAATGTCAATATTGCTACCCATCATTGGACATCTTTTTTTTAAATGATTTTGTAACACGAGTAGATTCAGGTTCTAAAACGATGCCTTCTAGAAAATCTGAACAACTAAGATTACAATTTTCGAACCATTTTTTTTTGTCAAGAATAGAATTGCTTTACCTATCCAAGTTTTTGATTTTTTCTTTTCCACGGCAAGTTTTATACACGTTTCCCAAATCCGATTCTTGAGTTTAAACCCGGGTTTTAAATGTGTCATGAACCTATCTCACTAAACCATTTTTGCCGATTTCTTGCCTCTTGGGCTGATTTTTCGCTCAACTTTCATAAGTTGAGATCAAAATTCATCACAAAATCGGCTGAAAAGCGTTTAGTGAGATAGGTTCATTCAATGAAGGCAACAGATGAGGCCGCAATTGTTTACGCAAAAAAATCGAGTCTTTACAAAAAGTTAACAGTTTTAATGTAGTATTTTCATCACTTTTGATAATAAAACTAGAAGGAAGAAGTCAGATGGGTGCAATAATTACAAATATACAATTTTTCAACCTCGGGTTGCCGCAAACCGTTGATGCCATGAAGGAATCGATAAAGGTAGACAATACAAACTATCAAAACATTAAGAAGAGTCAAAAAGACTTCCGGCAACGATCCGTCAACTTTGGATGGTACATCCCCGTTAGAGTACACTCCTGGAGATGCATCAAAGAAGATGTCCTCTCTCCTTTGTTTAAACGAGCTGACGATGCCGATCACGTCGCACAAGGAATCCTGCCGTTGATAAAAGAGTTTTTTTTCCGATTGGCATGCTTAGTCGTCCGCCTAGTTGCTTTTTTACCCAGGGCTGCTTACGTTTTCCGGCAAAAAGAAAATCACTCAGTCTATCAACTATTGCAAGCAAATGGGGCAACTCCGGAACAGCTGCAATCCGATTATACGAAAATCAGCGCGATATGCGGGGACACGATCGAAGAGATGTATGTTCTGCTCCATGACATCCCATCAAATGGCCAAAAAAATTTGCCTTCCTTTTCTCTCGTGAATACAGTGAAGATTGAAAACGTCTCTGCCCATCAATGTGGAGATAGCTGTCCTAGGGATGATCATGTTTGTCCACCATGCCGGGAAGAGGGAGCAGAAAAAGAACTGCAATGCGGCCACCTGGTTCATCAACTGTGTCTACAGGAATGGGTAATCGCTTGTCGAACTCCCAACCTATTCAATGACCCCGACAGCGGAAACAAGCCTATGAAGGAAAACCCCGACTGTCCAATGTGCCACAGCGACATCATGCTATCAGAAGAGGCCGCCCTTAATAACGTAGGGAAAGATCCGGTCGGGAGTCATTAGCCCTTGATCACAGAGGAGATGATTCACTAAAACAAGAGGGATTGCTTCGAAATAGGGATTTTCGACAGAAACATTCGGATGCTTCTCCCTCCATACCTCTTCCTTTGGATGTTGCTTGCTATCGACAGCAGCGTGTTCCCCTTTGAAAAATTTGGTGGTATCCGAGACAATGACGACATCTTTTTTTGCATGCTGCGCCCCTAAAAGGAGAGCTAATGTGCCGGTTTTATTGACAAAATAGGTGTCGGCGACCCTGTCTGCACCAATAACGACACGTTGAGCCCTCTCCAACAGCTTTAAAGCTGCAGCATCGACAATTAACGTTGTAGGAATCCCTTGGCTGCCCAGTTCTTTAGCCAATCGCCTCCCCTCATATCCGGGGCGGGATTCTGTGGCAATAACCCGGATCGCACGCCCCATCCGGTGAAGGGATTCCAAGAGCTTTCTCACAGAAGAACTATAACTATGGGTGAGGATGATCTCTCCGTCCTGAATCAATGCCAATCCCGCGGCAGCGATTTTTTTATCTGCATCGCGCAGCCTCTCCGAGAAGATCTTTACCCGCTCTTTGATCACATGGCACCCCTCTTCGACAGAATATCGCTGCTCTACTGCTGCTTTGACGGCGCATAGGATATCATGGGTCAGAGTTAACAGCGGGACCATATCAGGCTGGGCCTCGACGAGTTTGTCAGCCGCTTCCTGCAGATCCTTCCGGAAACTGCCGATCGTCAAGCTTTGCGCCTCCCGGGCAAAAACGATCAGGCAATCCATCGCCTTTTGCATCAAAAAAGAAGCACCCGACCGGTGATCTGCAGCGATATCTTTAATCATTTTTTCTACGGATTTCAACATGCCTTTTTTATCGCTTTCATATCTAATGATAAAATATAGTAAAAATGATCATTAATAGCGAAGCGACTCTGCAAAATTTCTAGACTCGATTTTCCAAAAATCGAGCTAGACACACTCTCGCCTCAGGAGGGAAGATGCGCTTGATTTTTGAACAAATCTTAGTGGGAGGAGACCGCAACTTCGGCTATCTCATTGGAGATGGGACATCCAAGCAGGCAGCGCTTGTCGACCCCTGCTATCGACCGGAGTTGCTGGTTCAAAGGGCCAAAGATCAAGGATTGCAAGTGGGAACGATTATCAACACCCACGGCCATGGAGATCACACCAATGGCAACAATACCGCTCAAGAGTTGACGGAAGCCAACATTGCTGCTCATAAAGATTCCTCTGTCGCGAGCGATATTAAGCTTGAAGACGGGCAGGAATTATCGCTGGGAGAGATCACGTTGCGCATCCTCCACACCCCCGGGCATTCTCCCGATCATCTCGTGATCTATATCCCTGAGTTCATGGCTGCTATCACAGGAGATCATCTCTTTGTCGGAAAAGTTGGGGGAACATGGAGTGAAAGCAACGCCCGCCAACAATACAACAGTTTGCTAAAACTCTTTCAAGAGCTGCCGGAGCAGACGACTGTTTGGCCCGGACATCATGTCGGATGCCGACCAAGTTCAACATTGGCGATGGAGAAAGTGTCTAATCCTTTTATTCTTGCGAAAGATTTCGACGCTTTCTACCGCCTAAAGCAGACATGGGCAACATTTAAAGCTGATCATGGGCTGCTCTAAGACATCTTTAAGGATTCTTTAATGAGTTCAATATTGACTTTTGCAACTGTCAGTAAATAGGAATGTTGTCTAGCCCCTAACTCCAAATGTCTTACAGCCTTATCCACCTCGGAGAGGGGATTTCTAGGATCGGAGAGCTGTTGAAGATCGCGTTGGCTCATTCGTGAAAAGACAGCATAAAAAACCTGAAGGACAGAATGAAACGCTGCCTCTTCAACGAGCTCTGTTTCCGCAAGGACGTTTTTTGCCGTCTGTGTCCGCTTCACTTTTCCGGTTTTGTGAATCTCGTTCATCACTTTCCGATTCTCTTCGAGCAACGTTTGTAAATGAACACTGCATTGCTCTAACCCCGAACGGAGATCCTTCATCAACTGAATGACTGCCTCCTTCGTTACCCAAGGCATTTCTCCTTGCCTGATGTGTCTTTTTAACCGGGATTTTAATCGATACCGCCGCAATAGATGCTCTTCGACGACCTCTTTTAGCGTCTTGTTAGGGACGCCGGGAAACCCAATCCCCCCCTCCGTTGCATTGATGACGGCGACGTCGAGATTTTTCTTGGCAAAGTCGCCAATCCATTGAGATTCTGCTATCCACTTCCATAATGTATCCACATCCTTTCCAAAAATATCCTTCTTGACTAAAGTTCTTTGATTGATATCATCGGATTGCTGCAATGCTTTTTTCGTGACAGCGGCATCTTCCACCACTCCAGGCGCATAGGCCCGCATCCCGGTATAGGCTAAATCCATCCCCAAGAAAATCATCGGATTACATCCCATGGCATGGGCAATCTCTAAGCAAAAATTCACGACATTTTGCCCTTCTTCAATGTCTTTGCCGACGATGTTCAGTTGGCCGTCAAACCATGAGGCAATGTCATATCCGCCCGCCCCGGTTAGGTATAAACGAGGCCCCTGAATCAACCGAAGAGCTCCCGGAAAGAACCTGTTTCGATAGAAAAAGGGGAAATCTAAAGGAAAAACCTTGCGCAAACGCTCTTCCTGCATAGGATTGGGGTCAATACCTGCGCCAAGATGGGGAACGATACCTTCTGAAGCTAGGGCGGGAATGGCAGAACTTCCGGCAAAAATCAGGGCTCTTTCCCGAAGAGATTTTAGGAGTGAAATGTTTTTCCGAAGCGAGGGACCGGCTCCGCAAATAATAGCAGGGATGTTGCGGAATTGGCCAAACAAAGCATTCCCTAAAAAGGATCGGGGGAGTTGAAGAAGATTGGGATAAAAATTTCTGAAGAAAGGGATTCCGAATTGAAAATACTCGTCGAGCAAAAGATGTTTATTCGCTAGATCAAACGAGATCCGGTGGTGCAGCTCTAAAAAAGTATCTCGTTTTGCCTTCTCATAGTGCTTTAACGCCGACACCTCGAACCTTGCTTGGATAAAATTCCAAAAGAGTGTGTTAACAATCACATCTGTCTGATCCACAGCCGCAAAGAAAAAAAGAGACACTTGCCGATCTTTCAACAGTTCTGTTCCTGTCTTAATTTCAAAAAGTCGATGAATGACGGCGAGATCATCTTCAAAAAAGACCAAATGCCTCTCCGAACTTTTCTTAAGCCACTCTTTTGCCGCTAGATAATAATACCCAAGACCTGCTCCATAAATAAACACTACCTTGACTTCATCAAGAGGGAGCGTGGACAACCATTGCTTGGCCTCTTTCATGGCATCCACATTGGAATGATAATAGTGATAACCGGAGGGGTCTTTTTTTCTGAGATTAAGCTGACCCGCGCGCGTTCTGCAAAAGAGAAGATGATCGCAATCCACATAAGGAAGCATGACAGCCTCTTTTGGATGGGTTCGAGCCCACCGATCCAGGTTGCAATGAAAGTCTTTTTCAGTCTTTGTCATTCTTCTTTCTCTTTTTTAATTCCTCAATTGTGCTTTTCAGCCTTTCAATCCCCTCTCTCATTTCTTGCGACTTTTCTACCGCCTCTTTGCTAATCCTTTCGGGAAAATAGACATTTTTTTCCAACAGACGACCCTCTTTATCCCAGCGATAGCGATCGAAATGGTCGGGAGAATCATAGTAAATCACTTTTTGTTTCCGCTCGCCGCCGGAATACCAACTCCTCGCCGTTCCTTTTGGTTGATTGTCCGCATACTCAGCCTCAAGTATCAGCTGACCCGCAGCATCCCGCATTCTCTCTTTTCCATGAAGGCGGCCGTTTAAAAAGGGAATCTCCCGCTTTAACCGTCCGTTGCGATGATAGAGTTGAACGAGGCCATGGAGTTTTCCCTGACAATAATGCAAAATCGTCTTTTTTGTTTGATCCTCATAGAAATAGTCCTGCCTCCCATGCCGTACCCCGTCGCGAAATCTCTGCAGGCTATACAGGTTCCCCGAGGGAAAAAATTGCCGATTTTTCCCCTGGCGCTGACCGTGGAGAAACCACCCCTTGGCAAGAAGCTTTCCCTCTTCAGAATAAAAAACGGAGGGTCCATGGATGCTGCCGTCTAAGGTATACCACTCCCTTCGGATGGCTCCGTTGGGATAGTTGACAACATGCCGCTGTTCTTCAGGAGGAAAAAAAGAAGCCCGATAAGACAAGAGGAGTTCCGGATCGATGATTACTAACACGTTTCCATCAAAAGAGTAGAATTCTCCTTCCGCAGCACTCTCTTGTGATTGCGGGGCTATCTCCGGGAGTTCGTCCAAGCGGATGCGCTCTTTGTATCGGCTGCGAGCATCTTGCATTGACGAGAGCTGCCATTTCACAAGCTCTCGAAGAAAAACCGCACGAGTCAGTGCGATCCGGAATCTTGTGCGATTCATTTCCTCTTGCGTAAAAATTTCAGGGTAATTGTCTAAAAAGTATGTTTCTCTAAACATTAAGTAAGAGAGCATGCGGTTCATTTGCCTTAGGAATGTCATCTGATTGATCTGTTCTTCCAGCCGTTTTTCCCGTGCAGGCAATTCTTCAGCTGTCGCTGTGTTCAACTGTTCGATGAATTGACGGAAAGCCTCCTTCGATTCCCGGAGGATTGCCTCCCATTTCTTGAAATTTTTGACAACCTCCTCTTCCTTCACCGGCATGTGTCCACTCGTTTGGATCTGAGCATGGACCCAATTATCCAGGTCAATCACTCGAGTCAACTCTTCGTCCGCAACATCCTGAAAACGCTTGCGAGGAATTTTAGGAATAGGGATTCCCCCTTCCGTTGCATTCAGAAACCTCGTATGAGGATGCTTTTCCGCCCATTCTCCATATTGCCTGGCCTCCTCGAGCCAGTCGACTCGCGTTAAGATCTTTTCCCCCTCATCGCTTGTTATTGGAACGATCCTTTCATGGGGAAGCCGGGAGATTTGCACTTTAATCGACTCATCATCGAGGGGATGAGGAATTACATTTTTAGGATACACCTGTTTATCGGTGTAGGCAAGATCAAGACCGACAAAGA
>JBAUVX010000084.1:0-4878 GCA_049583465.1 Waddliaceae bacterium
CTGCCCCCGTCCTTTCTCTCTGTGTCTCTGTGTTTTACACTAACAACCATGCTTTAAATGAGTGGTGAAACTAGTACCTGCGCATTATCAACCGAAATCGCAAAATCGCAATTCGCCCATGGCGTTAGTTCCGAAAAAAAACACCCCGAATGACTTTATACTTTTCAAAAAATCAACACCATGTTTATTCTGTATGGATTATGTAGATATCGCAAACGATAAAGGGTCTCATGTCTTTTCAGCTTATCTTTCTTTCCCTTTTGTTTCTTTGCCGACCGCTTCATGCTCAATCGATTGCTGCAGATCAACAAATAGTGAAAGAGCCGGGAGCTGTTATCTTTCGTCCCCCAACCGGTTGGCGGGTTGCCGATTCTCAAGCCCTGCCCCCCAGAACTCAGGTCATGGTCGTCGGTCCAAAAGAGGGCGATTTTCCTCCTTCCATTAATTTGAGCACAGAAAAATTTGATGGATCGTTAAAAGACTACTTGAAAATTATTAAGGAAATCAATGATTCTCAACAATCGGAATGGAAAGACTTGGGAAAAATCCGCACAAAAGCGGGAGAGGCATCGTTGTCGCAAACAGATGCTGCAACAGAATGGGGTGTTATACGAATGATGCATGCGATTCTTTTAAAAAATGGGGTGATCCATATTCTTACCGCTGCGGCCTTAAAAATGGACTTTCCCAAACACTACAAGGAATTCTTTGAATCATTGCGATCGCTACAAATTCATGAAGACCCCGATCAAATGGCGGAAGGAAACCTGCCCTCATCCAGCGATCGGAAAACGTGAAATACCAAAAACACGGAACACGAAGATTTAACAAAGCCTGTTTTGACGAAAAAATGGAATGGATTATCAAGGATTTCTCTTTCTCTAGAACGTTCCATTGCGGGTCTTTTTTTGTCCAAAACACATGTTAAGAAAATTTAACCATTACAAGAGAGAGTAAGAAAATGAAAATGAAACAGTTTATTACTTTAGTCACAGCCTTTGCTATCTTTAATAGCCCAACTCACGGTTTGCATGCAGACGATGTTGTTAATTGCCCGAATGAGGAAGTATGCTGCCCCGAAGAGTGCGGATATGCATTCGAAAACTGCCGCACCGCACCTCGCATTTCTCCTACGCTTGCCTTGGGGGCAGTGGCTCTGATTGCAGTGATTACCGTTATTGCCTACAACAACAATAACAAAAAAAGCCGCCGCAGGTCTTCTTCCAACACTCACAATTCAGGGGTAGGAGTGCACAGTCATAGCTAACGGCGGCAAAATGACTCCCAAGTGTATATTTGTGCATTAGCGGATGTCTAGAAATGCAGACGGCATTGCACTACTGCCGATTGATGTGTATGTGTAAAGTTCGTTTTTTCGAGAAGATCGTTGCAAGGTAAGAGCGATGCAACAACTCTATAGAACCTAACGCGGGTTTAGGACCCGAAAAATCAATGTCTTTTCCGGGTCCTAATTGTGTTGGATTAAACCATGCCGTTTTTGATGCGACAAAGTTTTTGGGTAGTGTTAATCGCCTGTTTTTTCTCGTGTTCACACGATGATCCCACATGGAGCTATGACCAAGTGATTGCCGGCAGTTGCGAGTACGATTCCGGCAAACTATGGCTTAGGCCTGAAAACACCTTTCGCGGCTTAGAACTTGAGCTGACAAGGAGCCTCTCCGGTGTCCGCATGTATGTGAATGTGTTTTCTCTCCCCTTTACAAAAGAGTCCCAAGATTCAACAACCCTTCAACTAAAAGTTTCTACAGAAGAGGAAAGCTACCTCGTGGATGCTTATTGCCTTGAAGGAGGACAAAAGCTGTTGCTTCTACCCGAAGGAGCGGAAATGATCATTAACAGCCTTTTCCGTTCAGAGACCGTTGCCATTGCAGTTGGAAGGTATGAATCTGAAATTAGCTCCAATGGGTTTGCCGAAGCCTATCAAAGACTATACACATTCAAATTGACCGATGCACAACAATCGTAACCGTTCGATAGAAAAAAACCTTTGCAATAAATGGATAAATGCACAATATGTTAATAAATAAACAGTCATAAAAAAAACGTGAGTTGTATACCAAAAGGTGTGATACAGTTTTAGGCTTTTTTCCCTCCGAATGTTGCCATCGGAGGAAATAGAGGCAAACTATGCCGAGAGAAGAGCATTTAAGAGAAAAGGGCAAAAAAAAGACCGCATTTTTTAGCCCAAAACCCGCGTTAGATAACGCGAGTTTTGGACCGGAAAATGAAATTGGTTTTCAGGCATTCTTTTCTCTCTTGGACGTTGCCATCAGAGGAAATAGAGGCAATCTATTGCTGAGAGAAAGCATTCAAGAGAGGGAAAGACATTTATTTTCCTGTGTAAAACTCGTGTTAAAATAGGTGGAATGACAGATGAAAAGATGGAATCGTTTTGTAACGTACCTTGTTTTGATTACAATGGTCTGCTGCTTAACTCATGATGGAGAAAGCCAAGAGTATTGTGTCGATACCGGCGGCTGTGCTTATGAAGACTGCTATTGTTCCTGTTGCATGGCTCCGGCAATCGCGTTAGCCGTTGCCGCACTTGCTGCTATCATCGCTGTAGGACTTCACAACCGCAGCAACGGCGGCCATCAACATCAGCATTGTGAATAAGATACTCATCGAATATGAATGCTACCGGCATTTCAAGTTAGCCAATAGCAATGCTGCCGATATGAAATACGGGAATGAAAATTCTATCTTAGCGGTCTATTGCCTTGACCCGGATTGCCTTATCCGCATTTCATGCAGTTTGTTCTCAACAGATTCAAAATATTGATCCACAAATAAGCATTGATTGCGAATGAGTTTCCCCTCCGGCTCATGCTGGTGGAGATAGTGAAAAAACTTTCCAAAAACATAGCGGTAGACCAATAATTGCTTGGCAATTTCAGTTACGAGTTCGCCGGCTTTGGATTTGTCTAGCGTCCTATCTTTTGCTATTCGTTGGACAAAAGCCAAAAAATCCTGCATGCAATTTTTCATATCTGTGATATCCGTTTCAATCTCATGAACATGTCGGTAAGTATCGCGATTGTTGACCCATTTTGTTATCTGGCCAATCAGATCCTGAAATTTATTCACTCTACTTAGATGTTCACGATCCTCGATAGGGCCAAGCACACCCTGATGGATGGAATAGAGCTGATGAAACAACGGAATTTCGAATAGAACCTGATATTGCCAATCGGCACGCAAAGCTCGAGAAAAAGCTTTACCAACGTAATCGATGACTTTGGGGTTGTAGGAACCCAATTCATTCATTTCCTCCAAAAGAGCTAGCGCCTTTTCCGCTTTCCCCCGCATGACAATTCTCGAAGTAAGAGGCTGTCCCATTTCATGAAGAGTGTGCTGGAGTTCTTGATATTTTCTTGACAAATTGATGCCGTCAGAAGGAGAAGGGGCTTTTTTTAACGATTCCCCTACCCCTTCAAAAAGTTTGTCCAAGTTCTCCACCTCATAGACAAGGTGAAGGAGTTCTTTTGTTTGAACCGGCTCGGGGCCGACAATCCACTCGACAAAACCCCAGCGGGTTCTGATATAGGGATTGGGATGTGTTCTCAAAAAAAACTCTCGGTATTTTGCGATAGTGGCGCCAAGAGTACGAAGCTCTGCACGACATCCTGTGATCGCATCTTGCGCCACTCTCCGATTGGATGGCTTGGTGTAAAAATCTCGCGGTTCTCTTTTGCATTCCCGGCTTCTTTCAAAAAGAGCTGCTTTTAAGGCGCTGTAGTATTCTGAGAAGAGATGAGTGGCTTTTTCCATGCTGATGAGACTTCTTAAAGCCCGGATAGGTTCACGCAGAGGCAATGATTTTGATTTGGTATTAAGCCGCCAAAGCTTTAAGAGCCTGTAGAGGTTTTGGAAGTCATTTTGCACCCCGTTTTCAAGGGATTTCAACACTTGATATCCTGTAAATTTTCTAAGAGAAACTCCAATTCTTGCCTTAAGTTTTCGATATCGACTATAACGATCACTAAACCATGAATAGCGCAGGTGAAGAAACTTTTTACTCTTATGCAGATAAGAAACCAAGGAACGGTCAAGAAGGTGTTTCCAAAAGAATAGAATTTTTTTAAAAAAAATGCTTCTCCCCTCGCGATCCTCGCAAGCCCAGCGATATTCCCAAAGCAAGGATTCCATTCGCCGGATTTGCCACGTGAGATCTTCCAGCCGCAAATTTAGGATATCTTTGACTGAGTCGACGACTTTCATCAATTCAGGCTGCCACTGTTCAAATCCCACCTGACTGAGCTGTTGAAAAAGCTCTGTTACACACCCTTCCAGGACTTCCACATATTCCCAAAAGGCATTGTTGATGTGACGGGTGGCAATTTCCCAGTCGTTGGCCGGAACCAGGGGACGCGCACTGCTGCGGATTTTGTAGACATTTTTACTGAAGGCCTCAACAGCATCGCTGAGCTTGATATGGCCAAGGGTGCTGAAAGGTAAAACGGGAGGCAGCGTTTCTTTTGGCAAGGGGTGGATAGCGTGAAGAATGCTGTTGCCGACTTGTGATTCTTTTTCTTGCAAATAGTCGCTAAGTTGCTCGATAATCGACTGATCTAACTTAATAATTCCCTGAAAATCACTAGGTTGCATTTTTGAATCTTACTGTCTTTCCCTTCACCTGCTTTTCTGCGGACAGACCCCTTAAAGTTTATTGTGATCAAAACTCTATTTAATTCAAATAGAAAGAAAAGGAATCATCATCTCGGCTTTGCAAAATTTTGAGGTCTTGTTGCACAAATAAACCTATCTCACTAAACGCTTTTCAGCCGATTTTTTGGATCTTGAGGGTGATTTTGTGATGAATTTTGATCTCAAATTATTGAAAGTTGAGTGAAAAAT
>JBAUVX010000085.1:0-7935 GCA_049583465.1 Waddliaceae bacterium
CCTTTCTCTCTGTGCTCTCTGTGTCTCTGTGTTTTACACTAACAACCATGCTTTAAATGAGTGGTGAAACTAGTACCTGCGCATTATCAACCGAAATCGCAAAATCGCAATTCGCCCATGGCGTAAATTTAGAACAAAGTAATAAAACAAATTTTACTAAGCAAGGAAAAAGTTGCGTTTTTTCGGTTTGAACAGCCTTGTTGCGTAAGTCCTCCCAAAAAAAATCAAACGGAAAGTCGGTAGAGTAGAGGCGGGGGTTTAATCCCGCCCCCCTCATCGGTAGGGTCGAGTAATGGCGCGGTTGTCTCTGTGTACACCGTTTCCATCACCCGCCACGTCGAACGCAGCTTGCGGTTTTCCCGCACTACGCTCTCCTGTTATCTTCGCATCAAAGCTTATGTGACCTATCAACTGAAGTGACTTAAGACTTTTGGTAGTATCTTATTTTATAATCTGAGTATAATCCCAGAGTTTGATATACCCATTGTCTATCCCATCTACTCCAACCAAAACCCCTTAGTTTTCTAGCTTTCATTAGGTGTCGTCTAATTTTCTTTTCCACCCAATCTTTGACATAGGTGAAACATCGACTAGAGTTACCTATTCTGAAATAGTTGACCCAGCCTCTTAATATGGGATTGATCAAATAGATTACCCTATCTATTGGCTGTGAACGATGCTGTTTGAACATATCCTTTATACTCCTACAAAGCTTTGTTCTCGTCGACATTTTGGGTGTTTTCAGCACACCCCACTTCCCTTTCCTAGTCCTGCTTCTTCTAAAGTCAAATCCTAGAAAACTGAAAGCTCCACCATTTGCTAAGTCAACCTCTTTCGTTTTCTCCACGTTCATAGTGACGTCAAGCTTCCTTAGTTCTTCACATAAGCGCCTATACGCTCCTTTAGCCAGCCAATCCCATTTAGGATGGCCGTCTACTAAAATCACTAAATCGTCAGCCCACCTAGCATATTCGATGTGCTGATATCCATCTGTACTTGTTACATCTTTTGCTTTCTCCAGCTGTTCAGCGACAATTATCTGCCGGTAGTAAACAGGCATCTTACAATACTTCTTTACCCAAAGGAGATATTGCAGATGCCTGGAAAAAAAATAACAAATCGGCAAAGGAGACTATACATGGAAGCCAGATCAAAAGGAAAGATCCAAAAAATTGCTGCCGCACAAGCAGGTTTTTGCGAGCGTTCTGCTCGTAATATTTTTAAAAACCCAGTCAAAAAAGAAAGGCATTGGCCAGGCAAATACTATTGCCGTGTGGGTGCGAAAGCGTTCCTTTGGAATCTTTGCTGGGGAAGTATGACTGTACCAAATGTCATGAGACTTATTGGTTTTCTTTTTGCTGGAATGACGTAGTTCAGGACAATTGTAGTTGGCATTGTGAAATTTGCAGAATATGTAGAGATTGGAGGGAGTGGCATTGTGACCAATGCAACAGATGTACCTACGGTGTTTCTCTTCCTTGTGAGCACTGCTCTTAATTGATCAAAAGTACATAGCTAAATCCACAATTAGATTTAGAAGCCTACCTCAATTTTATGAGCAGTTGCAATGATTAACCGTCATTACTTTATAACACTATATACGGCATCAGACGTTATAAAATGGCTAGGTATTTTGATTTCTTCTGACTACCCCTCCACTTGCTAAAATACACCATTCAGGTGGAGGAAGAGGATATGGACTTAAAAGCTTCCGTTTGTTTCCCATAGCTTTTTGCCAAACT
The DNA here is from genome assembly GCA_049583465.1 of Waddliaceae bacterium. Classification (GTDB taxonomy): domain Bacteria; phylum Chlamydiota; class Chlamydiia; order Chlamydiales; family Waddliaceae; genus JBAUVX01. The sequence goes on from JBAUVX010000085.1 coordinate 1,743, forward strand.
TTTTTAAGTTTGCCTGCAGAGCAATCGAAAAAAATCACTCAAAACGTGAAAAAATCTGAACAAATAGCAATACTGAGATAGGTTCATCGGCTTTCTGCAAGTAGACGAATAACCCTTATTTTAGGTATACTATTATGCATGCTCACAAATGATATCCGGAAAAAATTCCTTCACTATTTTGAAAAGAAGGGGCATCGCCTTGTTCCTTCTTCTTCCGTTATTCCCTATGATGACCCGACATTGCTGTTCATTAACGCAGGAATGAACCAATTTAAAGATATTTTTCTCGGCAGAAGCATTCCCGAATACGATCGAGCGGCAACGAGTCAGAAATGCATCCGCGTGGGTGGAAAACACAACGACCTGGAAAACGTGGGGCACACGAGCAGGCATCTCACTTTTTTTGAGATGCTGGGAAACTTCTCTTTTGGAAGCTATTTCAAAAAAGAGGCAATCCGGTTCGCTTGGGAGGTTTCTACAGAGGTTTTTGGGTTTGCGCCGGAAAAGCTTTGGCCGACCGTTTTCCGAGACGATGAAGAGGCATGGGAAATCTGGGCAGCCTACGTCCCTGAAGAACGGATTACCCGTTTTGAAGAAAAGCACAACTTTTGGGAAATGGGAGATACAGGCCCTTGCGGTCCCTGTTCAGAACTTCTCTACGATCGCGGCCCTCGCTATGGGAGGGCAAACAACCCCAAAGAAGATGTGAACGAAGAGCGGTTTCTTGAGTTTTGGAACCTAGTCTTCATGCAATCAAATCGCGATGAACAGGGGAAAATGAGCCCTCTTCCCAAGCCTTCGATCGATACGGGAGCGGGGTTGGAACGAATTATTGCCCTTAAAATGGATGTGGAGAGCGTCTACGATACCGATGTTCTACGCAGCCTCATCGCCAAGGTCGAAGAGGTCGCAGCTATCCCCTATCGAACCGATGATGACGAAAAAGCTCCCGCTTTCCGCGTCATCGCCGATCATCTTCGCTGTTTGGCTTTTGCCATCGCCGACGGTGCGCAGCCAAGCAATGTCGAGAGAGGCTATGTGTTGCGCAAAGTGTTGCGGCGAGCGGTCAAATATGGGCGCATCCTCGGGATGGACACCCCTTTTCTCGCCGACATTTTTCCCCGGCTGATCGATACGATGGGAGAAGATTATCCCGAACTGATTATCAACAAAACCCGGATAGAGGAAATTCTTACTGCAGAAGAAGAGTCCTTTCTTCGCACGCTGCGGCGAGGGGGAAATCTTCTCAATCAAATCATTCAACAAGCCAAGAGCCGCAACAACACCATTTCCGGAGAGGAAGCATTTACACTCAAAGACACATACGGGTTTCCTTTAGATGAAATCTTGCTGCTTGCTCGCGACGCAGAGCTTGCCGTCGACACCCGGCGCTATCAAGTCCTGGAGCAAGAAGCAAAAGAACGCTCCAGGCGAGTGCATAAAGCCTCTCAACAAATTGCTGCCGAAAACCTCTTTACCGACTACCAACAGACTTTTGGCGAGTGCGAGTTTTTAGGGTACGCTCAGGACAAGGCAGAAGCTCGGGTCACCGCTCTTGTTGTCAATGATGTCTTTGTCGATCAGATGGTTGAAGGAGACAAAGGTTTTGTGATCCTCGACAAGACCCCTTTTTACGCAGAAAAAGGGGGACAGGTTGGCGATACGGGAATACTGGAAGGAAAACAAGCCCTGGTTGACGTCGCCGATTGTCAATCTCCTTTTACCGGGATCATTGCCCATCTTGGAACGGTAAGAAAGGGAACCCTAAAAACGGGAGAGGCGATCACCGCTGCCATCGATGTTCCCAGGAGGAAAAACATTGCCAATAACCACACCGCCACCCATCTGCTTCATTGGGCTCTGTGCCGAGTCCTTGGCCCCCATGTGGCACAAGCAGGCTCTGTTGTCGAGCCCGCCCGCCTCCGCTTTGACTTTACCCACCACAAGGCGCTCACCCAAGAAGAAATTGCGCGCATCGAAGATCTTGTGAACCAAAAAATTCGAGAAAACCTTTCCGTTGAAGGGTATGAACTTACTTTTGAACAGGCACAAAAGCAGCCCGGCATCAAGCAATTTTTCGGAGAAAAATATGGAACGGTTGTTCGGGTCATCGCGATGGGAGTATCGAAAGAGCTTTGCGGGGGAACGCACACTCCCCTCTTGGGCAATATTGGCCTGTTCCGCATTGCTTCTGAAGGAAGTATCGCTGCGGGCATCCGCCGCATTGTTGCCGTCACCGGTGAAGAGGCTGAAGCCTTTGTCCGACAAGATGCCCATCTGCTGCAAGCCGTTGCAGCTGCTTTGAAAACACAACCGGATAAACTAGTGACGCGCATTGAAAAGATGCAGCAGCAGATGCGCGATCTCGAACAAGAGGTGAAAGCGGCCAAGCAACGGGAGCTAGAGGCTGTAACCGAAGATCTCTTTCATCAAAAAGAGGACATTCAGGGCATCTCCCTGATTGCAGCAGAGGTCTCCCTATCACCCGAAGAGCTCCGTTTCTGTGCCGAGCAAACGATAGAAAAACTTTCCTCCGGAGTTGTCGTTCTCGGCGCAGCGATCGATGACCGGTGTCAAGTGATTGTCAGAGTCAGCGATGACCTCATTAATCGCGGCATTAAAGCCAACGACATCATTACAATCATCGCCCCCGTTATCGAGGGAGGAGGGGGCGGAAAAGCCCGCTCAGCCCAAGCAGGCGGGAAGGCTCCGGAGCGGATGGTGCAAGCTTTTTCCCTCATCAAAAACATGTTAACAACCTAATTTTCTTCCGTGCTAGAGACTGTAGTCACCAACAAAAAATTTCAGGAATTGCATCAAGCTCTGCAAAATCAAGATTCCCTCTTAATCGAAGAGCTCTGGGATGCACCCAAAGCCTTGCTTGCAGCCTTTGCTCAGCAAGCTACAGGAAAACACGTCCTCATTCTGACAGGAGCCAAGCGGGAAGAGTCTCGTCTGTTCCATGATCTTCCCTTATTTACCGATCGACCCATTGTCGAATTTCCCGCTTGGGAAACTCTTCCAACAGAAAACGTTCCTCCCAGTCCGGATATTGTCGGAGAACGGTACGAAATCCTTCACGCCCTTAAAGAAAACGTGCAGCCTCATTTAATCCTCACAAACCTGCAAGCCTGTTTACAAGCGCTTATCCCTCCAAAGACCTTTAACAACCTGTATTTCACTTTGGAAACGGGAGAGGAATTCCCCCACGAGCTGGTCATTGATCAGCTTGCCACAATGGGGTATCAGAGGATGCCCGTGGCTTCTGATAAAGGGGAATTTGCCGTGCGGGGGGGAATTATCGATGTCTTTCCCGTCTCCTCGCCCGATCCCTTTCGGATCGAGTTTTGGGGCGATGAGATCGAATCCCTTCGCATCTACGATCCCATTGGACAAAAATCGATCAAGACGATGGATCGGATCGCTATCGCCCCTGCACAAGAAATGGAATTATTGAGCAAAGAGCCGGCGTTGAGTACCATTGTCGATTATCTTGGAGAGGAAGGGCTAATCATTTTTGATGATCTTCTCGGCATCGAGGATCGCTATGCCTCCATGGTTAAGGATTTTGGAAAGCCGACGCGATCTTTCCTCAGCCTTGAGATGTTTCTAGGCCAGATCGACGGCCACCAAAAAATGTTTTGGACCGAACAACCTGTCGAGGAGCTTAGCGATGTCAAGCACATGGACAGAAAAAAGGGGGGATACTATTCCGATTCCTCCCCTATGCATGCCCTCTCATTCGAGATGCTCAATCGGACGCTGCTGGCAAAACGGTGGCGTCATCCGTTTGTTCCGATTTCCGGGTATCTTCTCCCGGAAAAGCCCGATGATGAACCTGTATCCGGGGATGATATTTTATCTTCTTTATCAAAGTTAGCAGGTAAGGAGTATCAGCTGCACGTGCTCTGTTCCACAGAAATGGAGCAAAGCCATTTTCATCAACAGATTCTCAATAACTCCATCCAGCTTCCCGAACAGACCACCTATCACTTGGGATATCTTTCAAGCGGATTTGTTGTGCATGATCGCTCTCTCGTCGTGCTGCCTATGACGGAGATCACCCAACGGTACAAAATCCGTCGGCAGAAGCTCAGAAGCACCTATCACACCCTCCCCTCTGAAGTTTACGATCTCACCCCAGGCGAGATGGTTGTCCACTTAAACAACGGCATCGGCCGCTATCTTGGCTTGGAAAAGAGACCTAATCATGTCGGGGTGGAAAGCGAATTTTTTGTCATCGAATACGCGAACAATGCCAAGCTTTACACACCCATCAACCAAGCCCATCTCATTAACAAGTACATTGGGTCGAGTGAAGAGGTCCCCGCCATGCACACTCTCGGCAGCAACCGTTGGAAGCGGACCCGGGAAAATACCGAACGGGCCATTCTTGGCTATGCGAAAGATTTGTTGGAGCTGTACGCAAAACGGGAGCTTAAAGGGGGGGTTGCCTTCCCCAAAGATGGTGACGATATTCTCCCCTTTGAAGAGGAATTCCCCTTTGTTGAAACCGAAGATCAACTGATTGCCATTCGCCAAATTAAAGAGGATATGTGTGCTCCAAAATCGATGGATCGTCTCGTTTGCGGGGATGTTGGCTATGGAAAAACCGAAGCGGCCATCCGCGCTGCCTTCAAAGCTGTGATCGATGGAGGAGTGCAAGTGGCAATGTTGGTGCCGACAACTGTCCTTGCGATGCAGCACTTTGAAACCTTTGTAGAACGAATGGAGAATTTTCCCATCAATATTGCCGTCTTATCCCGTTTTCGCTCGACAAAGCAGATCCGTGAAACGTTAGAGGACATTGAAAAGGGAGTGGTCGACATTGTCATTGGGACACATCGCCTCATCAGTCAAGACGTCCGATTCAGCAAGCTGGGGCTGGTGATTATTGACGAAGAGCAACGGTTTGGCGTCAAAGCAAAGGAGCACTTAAAAACACTCAAGACCGGAGTGGATTGTTTGACTCTTTCAGCCACGCCGATACCCCGTACTCTTTACATGTCTTTGATAGGTGTTCGCGATATCTCTGTCATCAACACTCCTCCCCAAGATCGGCTGCCTATCAAGACGATTATTGCAGAGCCTAGCGATGAAGTGATCAAAACCGCGCTTTTACGGGAACTTGCCCGTGATGGGCAGGCGTATGTGATTCACAACAGAGTGGAAACGATCCACAACATTGCCGATCGGATTAAAAAACTTCTTCCTCAAGCACGGATTGCCGTGGTTCACGGGCAAATGCACTCAAAAGAGATCGACATCATCTTTCACGCCTTCAAAAGGGGAGACATCGATATTCTCGTCGCAACGACGATCATTGAAAATGGCATTGATATCCCCAATGCCAATACCATCTTGATTGATCGTGCGGACCATTTTGGCCTTGCAGACCTTTATCAGCTACGGGGGCGGGTAGGAAGATGGAATCGACGCGCTTATGCCTATTTTTTGATTCCCAAGCACAGATATTTGCCTGAAATCACCCGAAAACGCCTCAATGCTCTCGTCGAGGCTTCCGGCTACGGAGGCGGGATGAAGTTGGCGATGCGGGATCTTGAAATTCGCGGAGCCGGAGATGTTCTTGGCACGGAGCAATCGGGTCATGTGTCGGCTATTGGCTTTCATCTGTATTGCAAGCTGCTGAAACGGACAATCAAGACTCTTGAGGGGAAAGCTCCCGTGATGGTCGCCGAAACAAAGTGCGAATTCCCTTTTGATGCCCGCCTTCCCGAAGATTATGTCAATGAGGCCGGTTTACGTATGGGCATCTATCAGAGGCTGGGAGATGCTTTTTCATGGGATGAAGTCGATGCTCTTTGGTCTGAGCTGAAAGATCGTTTCGGCCCCCCGCCGGAGGCAGCCAAATGGCTCTATCATGTCACCCGAATCCGCGTCTTCGCTTCATTGCTGGGCTATACTTCGCTCAAACTCAAGCAGCATTCTCTGATTGCCGAGAAAAAACAGGACAATCGGACTGTGTCGAGTCAATACCTCGTCGGCAACATACGCTCCCCCGAGGATTTTGAACAGCAACTCGTGCAAAAACTTGGAGATGGCTCTACCTAATTCACGCCATGGGCGAATTGCGATTTTGCGATTTCGGTTGATAATGCGCAGGTACTAGTTTCACCACTCATTTAAAGCATGGTTGTTAGTGTAAAACACAGAGACACAGAGAGCACAGAGA
>JBAUVX010000086.1:0-8736 GCA_049583465.1 Waddliaceae bacterium
TAAACACAAAGGGCTAAGTCGCTGAGGAAGATAATCTTAGCGTCTTAGCGTCTTTGCGTTTAATCTCCCGTAATTAAGAGAGACTGATATCGTTTTTGACCGGAATTTTTCCTAGATAAGGTGAACAAGGCCCAAAAATCCCCAACAAAAGGCGCACACGCACCTCTCCCAACAAAGTCTCAACAATTTTATAAAAACAGAATAGCTATAAAGAAGTTACTGTACCGCAACTAACACAGCATAAACAAGATAAAAAAATAGGCCAAGCTGGACTTGAACCAGCGACCGACGGGTTATGAGGGCGGTAGAAAACCAATCTAACCAATACCATCCAACTACAATGAGCTAGATTATAAGGAAGATAGGACTAAAGAGCTACTGGTTTGCGTTCATTGATATGGACTGAATTGGTGTAACGGTGCACCGCTTGCACACCGTAACTATTCACTTTTAGCTAACTTTTGGAATATCTTTAGAAAAGTTTCCATTTCAAATTCTGTAAGAGGGTTAAAAAACTGATGATCGGCCGCTTCCACGGCTGGAAGGGCTTTTGCAAGCACACCTTTTCCTTTATCTGTTAAAATAGGGTTTTTCGCTCTTCCATCGGAAGATGGCTCGCGTTTTAGAAAACCTTTTTTTTCAAGCCCCCTAACAACCTGAGATGTTGTGTTAGGATCAAGACTCGCCATTTTTCCGATCATCGCTTGCGTCACTCGATCTCCTTCCCTTGTTAACCATCCCAATACAGCAAGAATCACAAACTGAGGATGGGTTAGGTCGAAAGATTTAAGAACTTGTTCAATAGAACTGCGCCATGATGTACTAATATGCCATAAAAGAAACCCTGGGCTTCTGTCTGGTCCTTCATGAACACTGACTTTGTTAAAATTGAAATTGTCAGTCATCTGCCACCCCCATCGATTGGGCTATCTGTCGAAAATCTTCTCGAGAAATTTCAAAACACCCTCGCCTAAATGGAAAACCCCATTTTTTCTTGTCAGTAATAAAATTTAAATGATCCAAAAGGTGCTTAATCGCTATATTTTTAGATGGCAAAAAAGTGACATTGCGACGCCAAGGAATAAAATCCTGGTTCATTGCAAATTGGTAGGGATCGCCTGAATCAATTTTACCAATTGCTGTGAATGACTGACACGCATCTTTAACTCCAAAGTGATACGTAGGGGAATAGTAAATAATCCAATCCCCCTCCTTCATTATTTCTCGTGGGCCTTGTTTGCCGTGACATACCTGTGCAAAACCACCAGCTACACCTTTTTGAACATGTTCATATGAAGCAACACCTATCCAGTACCGCATCATTTACTTGCCTCTAGAAGTTTATAAAACCTGATTCTATGACCATCTGGATCTTGTATGACAAAGGTGCGGCCAAAATCCAGATCGGTTGGTTTTTGCAGAACAACCAAATGTTTTTTACTCCAAGCATCATAAAGAGCATCGACATCATCGCAAGGAAAACAGACCTCTGAAGCCCCTGACCCCATATCAACCCTTGGTTCAGCAGTAAATTTATTCCAAAGACCTAGCATCACACCATTACCCAAAGCAAACATGACAAAGGTTGGTGATTCTTCTACTGGCTTAATTTCCAATACATCTTGGTAAAAAAGACTGCTTTTCAGTGGATTCGAAACAAAAAGTAGAACGAACCCCAAATTTACTTTCATCATAAAATCTCTCCTGTTTTGACGACTTCATACCTGATATATTATACGTATACGTACTATTTTCACCAACAGTTTTCTTTTAGACGAAATCTTAGCTATGAAAATTCTTTATTTTGACATAAAACCTACCGTTTTGTTAGGTTTTATGTATGGGCAAATATACGAATGAACAGAGATTATACGATATAGCCAGTCTTCAACAGGGCTATTTTACTGCACGGCAGGCCAAGGAAGCTGGCTATGCAGATAGCCGCTTTTCCAATTATGTCAAAAAAGGACGATGGACCCGTGAAGGACGTGGTATTTATCGCTTAGCCAATTACCCTATTGGCGATCGCCCTGACCTCGTCTACTGGAGTCTTTGGTCATGCAATCGTTCAGGAAAAGTGCAAGGGGTTTTCTCGCATCAAACAGCGCTTGCTATCCATGATTTGAGCGATGTGATGCCAGCTAAATACCACCTTTCTGTCCCGACAGCATTTAGAAAGTATCACCCTTCTCCCGAAAACATCGTCATGCACTTCAGTAATTTGCTGCCTGAAGAGACATTGGAGAACGAGGGTTATAAGGTAACAACACCTGAGAAGACAATTTATGATGTATTATTGGACGATGAAATTTCTGAAGAGACCATCATTCAGGCCATCTCCGATGGGCTGAATAAAGGAATTCTCTCCAAATCTCGAATTAAAGCGTTGATCGAACCCCTGGAGTCAGATCGAATTGATAGAATAATGAATGACATAGGAATAAAATGACCAAAACATACCGCTCAGCTGCCAGTTTTCGTCAAAGCCTGGAGCAACGCCTCCATACCATAGCAAAAGAGACAGGCGTTGACCTGCAAAGAATCCGCAGAAAAATCGCTTTCGAACGATTTCTCGCTCGCCTTTTTGTAGAACAACCCTATCCATGGGTTCTGAAGGGAGGATATGCACTGGAAGTACGATTTGAGACGTCTCGCGCTACGAAGGATCTTGATCTTGGAACAAGACTAAAGATTGCTGGTACGGAGAAGCAACAACTTGAGATCCTTTTAGATAATCTTCAAGAACGAGCCATGCAACAGATGGGTGATCACTTCCTTTTTCAAGTTGAGCCCTCAGCTAAGATGATAGAATCAGCACCCTATGGAGGGTTCCGCTTTCCTATCAGAAGCTTAGTCGCTGGTAGGCTATTTGTTGCCTTTTCTCTGGATATCGGGATTGGGGATGTGATTACACCTCCAATTGATGAAGTCGTCGGAAATGATTGGCTCAATTTCTGTGGAGTTCCTCCAGCAAAATTTGAAGCGATTTCAATTGAACAACAGTTTGCTGAGAAGATTCACGCGATGACAATTGACAGAGGTGAACGAGAAAATTCTCGTGTTAAAGATTTTGTCGACATACTTTTGCTGATTGAGGTGGGTCTAGATAGTGAACGGGTTTTAAAAAGTTTATCCAATACATTCCGACGCCGTGGAAATGAGCCTTTATCGCGCTCTCCACCAACACCACCACAAAGCTGGAAAAAACCCTTTACCCAAATAGCTGCTGAATGTGGATTGAACACTGATTTTGATGCTGCTTTTTCTACCTTAGAGAATTATTGGAAGGAGCTTTATCATGAACACATTTAAATCTATATACCTTTTGCTAACTGTAGTAGGATGCTTATCAATGAATCAAAAAATTTACGGAAGAACCTTAGAGGACACCTATCTTGACGAAATAAATTTTCCGATAGTCAATAATAATTTTGTAGTCATCTCTGGATGCTCTGGAGGAGGGAAATCCTCTCTGTTATCCGAGCTTGCAAATAGGGGATATGGTGTCGTTCTAGAGCCAGGTCGACAAATCGTAAAAGAACAAACCATCATTGAAGGAACAGCATTACCTTGGGTGGATCTTAAGAAATTTTTAGATCTAGCACTATCGCGTTATTTATTCCAGTATAACTCTACAAAGGAGCATCAACAGTTTGTTTTCTTTGACCGTGGAATCGTTGATGCCCTCCAGTTAAACCAATCCCAGCCAAAATATTTTGAAAATGCCGCAAGAAAATTTCGTTATAATCGCCTTGTATTTCTAGTCCCTCCTTGGAAAGAGATATTCTCTAGCGATGCTGAAAGGAAACATAGCTTTGAAGCTTCAAAAAGAGAGTTTGATGAACTCCTTATCAAATATAAGAATTTTGGGTACGAAACAATTCTTGTTCCAAAACTTTCGGTCAAGGAAAGAACAGATTTCATTCTCGAAAAGCTCGAATCATCAACTAAAAAGATCGCAAGACCTAACCAATTCATCAACAAAGCAAAACGTTTACTGGAGTGGAACAAAGAAAAGTTGACCAGTCAGTCTAGCTTACGAATGAAAGACTTGAACGAACTCTTTGCATCGGGTTTCATTGTTATCGCAAATGAGCGAAAATATGAAGCCAACCATCAAAACTATTACAAGTTTCTTAATCAATTCCGTTCCGATATAGAATCAATCAATTATCAAGTACATGAATACATCAACACGGGGTCGACAGTTGTTATGCCACTGGCAGCTACCGTCAGAAGAACCAACGGGAAAGAAGATATTTTCGATGCAATCTTACTCGTTAAGTTTAATGATTCAGGGAAAATTGTTCACTGGCAAGAGGTTTATTCGATAAGACAATGAATTTCAAGCACCCACTGATCACAAATGGGTGCCTGTTACAAAAGTAATTGCGACTAAAACCAACAACTTTAAGAAAAAATTTCCTCTTTCTTTTCAACAAAAAAGCTGCCATCGTAGAATAACTCGATCCTCACAATTAACCCGTCGCGAAAACTTAGAAGGGATGCACCAGGAAATTTTTCAATTACCTCTGGAATATCTACATCGTAGACGATCATCGCCTGATCGTCAGTGCCAAATTTAGCCCTTATTTTAAGCGATTTAAACATCTTCATAAAATTGCTAGTTGCTTCAATAACAGCTTCTTTTCCCTGTAAAGTCGCCAAAGGACCAGAAAATTCCACGTTAGCATCAAGAAACCCTTTGATTTCTCTGATATTTTTTTCACTTATTAGCTGATAATATTTTTCAGCTCGATCAACAACATTAGCTTCCATTCGAAAACTCCTTGTAAAATTTTGACATCGTTTATTGAATATAGTATGATATATTCAAAACTAGATTGATTATAGCACGCTATATCGAATATAGCAAGGTATATTTAAATGAAGAAAGAAGAAGAAAAGCGAGCCTACAACTCTGAAGCCAGAGAAGCACAAGCCGCTCAGACTAGATCGCGAATTTTAGAGGCTGCACAAAAGCTTTTTCTAACAAGAGGTTTTGATCGAGTTACTATCAATGATTTGGCGAAGTCGGCTGAGGTTTCGATGCCGACAATTTACGCCATATTTAAATCCAAAAGAGGCGTACTCCAATCTTTGATTGATAACGCCCTTCCCCCAGAAAAATTTAGTGCACTTGTGAACGATTCCATGCAAGAAAAGTCCCCAAAAAACCGTCTATATGCCACTGCAAGATTAGCTAGGCAAATCTATGATGCTGAAAATGAACTTATGGATATTTTGCGCGGCGCCTCAGTAGTTGCTCCCGAATTTAAGGAGCTAGAACTCGAAAGAGAGAGACGTCGATATGAAAGACAAGGTGAGTATGTCAAGGAGATGATGGAAGGAGGCCATTTATTTAAAGAGCTAACTCTTCAAAGATCCCGAGACATCTTGTGGACCCTTACAGGCCGCGACATCTACCGCATGTTTGTCATTGAACGGGGATGGTCATCGGATGATTATGAAAAATGGTTAGCCGAGCTTTTAATTAAATCCCTTCTTAATACTTGAGGGTATCTAAATACGCCCTTAATCAGACCATTTTTTAGGATTCTGATCCCCATAATGGACCACCTGAATGATTTGTTGTTCAGTCTCACAAATTTCGTGCTTATTGGATTGACCAAGCAGATTTTTACCCAACCATATCTGCATTGTCACATTTCCCATCGTTGCCGACTTCCACTGCATACGCCGTAACGACGCTTTTGCGGTATCCTGTCCCTTTTTAAGAGTGTCTGAAAACCTTCGATACAAAGTATCACGACAGCACCCAAGAACTGCTGAAATTTCATCTCCAGTACAACCTATGCTTGCCATTTTTTCAACCATTTGTGGATCAATATCCTTTTTAGGTCTTCCACCTTTGTTTTTCATTATGATTCCTCTTATATTTTTTTTCTTTTTCCAATAATTAAAGGCTCAAAAGGTTCGAAAGCCCGAGTTTTGTACCTTTTGAACCCTTGCTTTCTTACATTTCGTATATTTTTGGATGGACCCAGTACTTTTGGGTGGGTCTTCCTCTGGTTTGCACATTAGAACCTGCTAAGAAACCTTTTTCCACAAGAAAATCAACCACTTCTTGCACTTCATCTGCACTTGCTAATCCGCTCCAGTGATGGCTATGATAAACGTCTCTGGCGGAGAAAGGCTCAGTGATTTCTTCACTCTGAATACGCTTGAGCAATTCTTTAGCGGCTTTAATTATCGCATTAGATCCACTTCCATAAATCCTAAGAGCATGACTTGCGAGATATTCTACCCACAAGATCGAATCTGTTAGCGACCTTCTTGAAATCTCCTTGGGATAATAGCCTAGTGTTGCAGCCTGTAGGTGCTCATGTACAAGACAGAGCGCAGGCAATAATTTCTTATATTTTGCAAAATGCGCCTCCAGATAACTAGGCAAGATTCCCTTCCGCAAACAAAGTTCGTGTTTTCTTTGCCATTCATCAAACACCGTCTGAGCATCGTCAGAAAAATTCAAAATAACAGAGTTCCCTTCAGGGTCAAAATCCATTTGTTCAAGAAATTCATAAATTTGATCTATCACTGCATCGAGTCTCTGATATGTTAAATCATGGACCAGTTGCCAGTCAGATTTTACATCAGGCCATACCATCATTTGGAACCGCTGTAAAAAACCATCGTCCCCTATTCCACCTTTGATTGTAGACCGAACATACTCTGAAAGAGGACCTGGTTGTATGCTGCCAAAAATCGATAAAAATAATGACGGAATATACAAAGACCCTCTAGCGATGCGGTCCACATTAAAGTCTTTCTTTCCGCTCCAGCTTTCAAGAAAGAACTGGCGATCGTTTTCCCTACCCGTCTTTTCAAAGCTTTTTAACCATCCAGAAAGTTCATCGCGATATAACAAAAGACCTTGCGGATTTTCGATAAGAATTTCCCCAAGCTTTTCAATAGTTGCATCATCAGTTTTATATCTTTTTTGAATGGGCTTTTGCGGAGCCTCTTCTTCAGGAAATTTGGTAACAATATTGTCATTGGAAAGCAGGGCGTCCTTAAAGGATTTTTTGTTTAAGTCCTTTATGACTTTTGTTTTGATTTCCCATTCACCAAAATCGGCTTCATATTGTTTTAGCTTTGCCTGGAAATTCTTTAAAGCCTTTAAGGCGATCTTATTCAAGGGTTTTATCGCACCCTCCATTGCTGGCGTCTTCATTACGGAAGGACGGCCAATTAGCATCCCCCATAGATTAGGGTATTCTATCCAGCCAGTACCCCGCCTCAGTTCCAACGCACATTTACGACCGATCAGACTAGCAGTGTAGACCATGAATGGGACAGCTGTAAAATCAACAGAAATCTGCATTTGGTTTGCGTTACCTTGTAACCAGTTGGCTACCGATTCAGGTAAAGTCTGAATCGGACACGGCAACACTTCAGACAGTGTTTCTTCTAATGGGATGGGATCTTCATCAAAAAGCACAAGAGGGGTAACTCTCTTTGAAAAATATTCCTTACTTTGAAACAAATTACTTTCGACAAATTTTTCCAATTCAACTCTTAAATAATCAGAATAGGGTTCATCAACTGACGAAAATCCATCCCATTCGGAAGGACAAAAAGAACACTCTTTCACCCAGTCGATAAAGTCATCGCCCTTGTTTTTTAAAGGCAATTCACAAACAAGAATTTCTGATTCTGGACAAGCTTTTTTTACTTCCCGATAGACAGCATCCATGTATTTCTTACCTGGAACATCATTGTCAGGTACCAAAATAAACTGTTTGATGTGGCGATAACCTGCCAGGATTGCCCAATCTGCGTACAAAGCTTGACTAGACCCCATCATTGATGTGATCGCAGGTAATCCAAGATCATGCGCTGCCTGAGTACATTTTTCTCCTTCAAAAATATAAACGTACCCTTCATGATGATCTCTAGGAAGTGTATGAATGCCAAATAAGGGTAAGGGAGTTGCCGCTCCCTGAACCCAATCTCTTTTTTCATTCAGCATGAATTGATGAAATCGTTTTTTCTTGTCGTCTCCGTCATACCTAGCCACAATTGCAATAGACTGGCTTTTTTCATTTAGATACGTCCAGTGATGCTTTAGACCTTTCTTTTGGATAATAGAGGGTAAAATATTCATCTGCACCTCCAGTCAGAAGATAGCTTCCGAATAGCATCTAAAAAGCTTAAGTCATCCCTCTGTTGAAGAAATGCAATGATATCGCTACCACCTGACTCACAGGACCAACATTTAAATGCTCCTGTTTCCTGGTTTATTTTAAATGATCCAGGTCTACTGTCATCATGAAAGGGACACAGCCCCGCAACAATCCACGTTCCAGATTTATATCCAAACCGACACAAATTCAATTCTTGAAGATAAAAATCAGATGGATTAATTGCAGCTTTGATAAAAGCTGCATCTAGACGTCGATAGGAGTTCATGCGCGACCTCCTTTTTCAATATGAGAGTTGAACCAAAAATCCAGAAGGTCCTTCCGAAAATATAATCTTTTGCCGATCCTACAAACAGCTTTATTCAGGCCATTCACATGCCTTTTGCTCAGGTGATGATCTATCTGCCCCTTACTGAAAGGGTAAAGTTCCAAAACTTGTTTCTTACGGAAGTTCCGCAGATTTTAGAGGCGATAAAAGTATGCAAATTGCTGAAAATTAATTTCTTAAGACAGGTTTTCTGCGTTTTTTTCTAGTGACCACGCATGCATTGGACTTCGGTAAAATTTTGGG
>JBAUVX010000087.1:0-11038 GCA_049583465.1 Waddliaceae bacterium
GGTCATAAATGACCGGGTTTTTCGGCGCAATAGGATAACTTCTTCCGATGCCTTATCGGGTATTTGGCTGATGATGTTTTCGCTGTAAAAACGTTCCCAAAGCGCAGGAATGTCATTCATTGCAGCTCCTGGATCGTTCGAAGTCCGGCATTCAATCCCTACTAGAAATATTTCGGGCTTTTTTACGATAGTGTATTTTGACATTGTAATCTCCTTGGGTAGTTGAATATTTCATTTGTCTAGACTCTGCAAGTTTACAAGGTGAAGTGAAGTGTATAGCATCGATCCCTAACTTAGCTGCGTCGACAGTGTCGATTTGATCGTCAATGAATACCAACTCTAATGGAGAAGTTGCAATTTGTCAAACATGACAGGAAAAGAACCATTAACGATGTAATCAATTTTTCATCTTCCGTAGATCGCGAAATCGTTTCACTCCTGTACCCCCCTATAGCATCTTGCTTCAAAATGAAAATTAAACACCCGTTCGCTGCGCTCACTAGAGGCACAAAGGCACAGAGACCATAGCTTAGCCCAAGTTCCGCATTTTGCGCGAGTCGATTTCAATTTAGAATCAAAAAGATGAAGAAATCGCCCGAGCAAAATGCGGAACTTGGGCTTTAGGGTGGTATCTCTCTGTTTTCGTGCTAGCGATATGCCTGCATTTGAACAACAGGGCCATAGATTAACAACCTCATAAATCGATTGCAACACAGTGCGACAATTCGCTTTGATTTTTTTCTCGTTGATCGATATAAATATGTGTTTAGCAAAAGGAAAATACTGATGAGCTTTTACCCTTTTCTTGCGGTCTTTTTCTTGTGGAACATCTCTCTTTTTTCCGGCCAGAAAGAAGACATGTTTTCTGCTCAGGACACCCAAGTCATTTTAAGTCGTCCCGATCAAAAAGAAGACCTCATCGTATTAAATGATGGGACACAGCTCAAAGGGAAAGTCCCTAAATTCCCTCAGCTGCGTTTTTTCTTTGGAAATATTCCGATCAACATCGATGATGGGGCGGCAGCTGCGTTTCGAACGGTGGATGGACAGGAAAAAATGCAGGTGATCACTAGAGAGGGACATTGTCTTATCGGACAGATGCCAAAGGAAAAGATTACTCTTGTGCAAAGTTTCCCTTCCATCGATTATCCTAGCTATACAGCGGAACAAGAGATTGATCCCTGTACCATTGACTGCATCTTTTTCAAAAAACGAAGAGAGGCCAGATCCCTTGCTCCCGCCTCTTTCTTGCATACTCTGTCGCTAAAAAACGGCGATCAGCTTCCAATTGTTTTTGCCGATGATTCCATTCCCCTCAGTAACGGATGGAAAGATATTTTACTGCAGACAGACGAAATTGTTCATGTCAACTTTGACGGAGGACTTTACGGTAAGCTAGAAGATGATCGGGGAAATTCCGTGGAACTGGACTATGCCTTTGTCAAGGATAACTACCTTCACGTTCAAGTTGCCGGAGGTACCCAGAAGCTTGGGATTCCTTGGGAGCACATCGCATCGATTCGGAAAGAACACCCGTTGTCCTCTCATGATCAGGTTGTTGGCAACACTTTTGCTCAGCAGATCATTCAAGAACAACACATGCAGGAGGCTGTTGAAGGTCATCGGGAAGGGGACTTCAACACATCTCAAGAAGGGGCTATAGCCCTGAACAGTGAAAAAGAAGAGGCATACGCCGCTTTCTTAGAACTTGAACTCACCCGAAGCCGGGTCCTTCGTCAAGCTTTAAACGAGTTGACTTCTAGACAAAAGAATCGCCTGCTTTCCGAACAGGAGCTTAAGCACCAAATTGACGAGCTTAAGCATGTGCTTGATCAAGAGAAAAATGCCTCGCAAAATAGGTGTTTGAAACTGGAGGAATCCATCGGTCAAAAGGAGGAGGAAATCGAAAAAATACAGTTGACTTATGGGGAAATTTATGACGAACTTATCGATCAAATCACAAGACAAAAAGAACAGATTCGAAATCTCCAAGAGAAGCTGCAAACGAAATTATCAGACTATGAGGCTCAATCAGATTTAGACGGCCAACGATCGCTTCAGTCCTCTACACAGGAGAAAATGGTGGAATCCGAGAATGAAGAGGACGCCATCGTTCAATTAGAGAAGTAGCCGCATCCAAAAACTCGCGTTAATTATTATCTTCCATTTTTTGTTGCCCGTGGATATATAGTAAATATAAGAAAAGGGTTTAAAGAAGGGGTGAAGATGCGAACAATTATTCTCACGTGTTGTCTTTTTGCGATCCCGGTGCTTGATGCTGAATCCGCTCATCTAAAACAGCAAAAATCCCTATTCAATTACACAGAATCTCAAAGTCTCGGAAGTCAATTGCGCTGTTTCTATGATCTCATCGTTTTCCAAGATGGCACCCAATGTTGTGGGATCGTTGAAAGCATTCCTTCGTTATCCTATCCGTTTGCCTCAATCGCGATACCGATCGATCAAGTGCGTCTCGTTTCATCCAGTCCCTCAATTTCAGCTGCAGTAAAAATCTTTACCGAAAGCGGGCAAGTCTATATTGCCGGAATGGAAAATGAAGAGATCGCCTTTGTCGAATACTCTTTTGGCGAGGCCACATCACAACCCTCGGAAAAAAGATCTTGTAGAGCCGATACGATCAGCTTTATTCTCCTTAGACCAAGGGAAAGCCTCCACGTCGATCCTCCCTGCCCTCTTTTCTCTGTCACGTTTACAGGTGGGAACAAAATTCATGTTCAGTTGACGGATCCTTCAATCGTGCTAATTGATGGATGGAATCGCTATGTCATCAGCCCCAATGATCTTATTGATGTTTTCTTCAACGGGGGGCTTTATGGCCGGGTCTTGGATAAGGAAGGAAAAGAAAGCGATCTTGCTATGGCATTTGTCAAAGAGTCTTCTTTTACTGCTGCCCACCCCTCTCATCAAGAACCGCTCACTTTTGAGTGGAAAGATGTCAGCCGCATTCAACGGGAACTTCAAGAAGAGAAGAATCAGACTCCCGATATCATTGCGCAGAACCGAAAAGCCGGCAAAATTGGCCTGATCGAGGCAGCAGAGAGACAACACTCGGGAATGTCGATCGGCATGGTGGAATCTCAAGAAGAAAAAGAAGAGCTTGAACAACTCTTTCACGAAGAGCGTTCCCTAAGTATTCCAACCGAGATTGTGTTTGTTGATGAAGAGCCGGCATCACTCCTACAGATAAATCCCGATCTCGTTGAAAGAGAGGATTTTTTGGCTGTCATCGAGGATTTCGATTTAGAGGAATTAGAGCAGCAGGAAAACGAAGACGATAAAGAAAAGAATCAGGATGATTCGGAAGAGTTTATCTTTATCTCGCAAGGAAGTGCGATTAAATCACCCTTTTTCTATCAGATTGAGGAAAACCTTGTTCCAATAAAACAGGTGGTCTGTGTCAAAAAAAGTCCTGCACAAAAACCGCCCCTTCCTATTGCCCCCCCTAAGCAAGAGGAAAATGACGGGATGGTTTATGTAGCTGCAAAAAATCCCTATTCCCGGGGATTTTATATAAAGCCTAAGAAGACTACCAACCGGGAATATGCACGTTTCGTCCAAGCTCTTAACTACAAATCGCCGACCTATTGGGTTCAAGGAAAAATTCCGACAGGGACGGAAGATGATCCGGTTGTGGATATCAGCTATAAAGATGCCTTTCTTTTCGCTGTTTGGTCGGGAAAACGATTGCCAAGAAGAGAAGAGCTCCGTTTGGCTTCTCGGGAATCGAGCGCCATGACGGATTTAGAAGACGAGCTATACGAATGGACACAGACGCCGTCGCAAGGGTCGTGTCAATCCATTCCGGCACAACCGCCATCGCAGCAAAAAGGGCAAACACCCTCTTCCGCCGGGCATTTTGTTTACGGATCCCGCCGCGAAGTCCCCGTGCATAATGACACGCATAATAGCTATACAGGATTTCGCCTCGCTATTGACGCCCGCTAAGGTCTTTCAACTCTAATGCTTTGAACGACGATCTGCAGGGGAGGAGAGCGAGCAGGTCTATAGAGCGGTCCTTCGACGACCATGATTTTATCCTGTTCGGCATCTCTCAAAATGCGATCGCGAAGGTTAGGTGCCAGTTCTCGAAAGTAGGGATTGGGTTTCGTCGTATACATTCTTTTAGACGGCATAATCGGACTAACCAAAACAAAACGGGTATTGTCCCCTTCGGAGATGAGAGCCACCTGCCGTCCCTGTTCCCTGACTCTCCCTCGCACGCTTACTCGAATATCATTGACTCCAACTCCGGCCATCTGCATGGGAACTTTGACCATTTGATAAGAAAATGGGGCATCGGGCTTCCAGATTAAACTGGCCGTCCCTGCAGCTTCATTGATCCGTATTTGTTCTACACCCCGAATTTTCTGAAATTGCCGGTATAAAATCTCAGAGCAGCTCTGTGTACAAAGATAGCTATTCCAGGTGATGTTAACATCTAATATCTCCGCCTGAATTGCACAAGTGCCTAACAACATAAATAGGGAAAAGTATCTCTTTATGTTCATCGGATCCTCCTAAACATTAAGTAACCTAAGCAAGTTCAAGAATCGGCATTTCGTCTGCGAGAAAGCCGATTTGAGCTTGTTCAGAAATATTCACCTTCAAATCCAATTCTCGGTTTTTGAACTTTTTTTCCAGCATGGTTCTTCCTTTTGGTATACTGGATTTTCGATTGATCTTGCTAGCTTTTTCTCCTCATTTTCTTCCCAATGGGGAAAAAATCCTCTTGCTTCGGGGCCTTTGAACCCCGGGGTTGAAGTTGTTGAGCCCCGTGCGCTGAATGGCGACAAAAATTGTCAAATTAAACTATTCATACTATGATGATTATCATGACAACGAGAACGAAGATTATCTGCACCATTGGCCCCTCGGTCAATACTCATGAGAAAGTCCTTGCGCTTATAGAGGCCGGAATGAATGTTGCTCGGCTTAATTACAGCCACGGACTTCTTAAAGAACACCTCGCTACCATCGACCTTCTTAAAAAGGCTCGTAAAGAATTACAGGTACCCTTGGCCATTATGCTCGATACGCGAGGGCCGGAAATTAGGATCGGCACAATTGGAGAAGCATCGATTGCTTTGGAAAAGGGAGATCAATGGCATTTAGTGAAAGAGAAAGTGGTCGGCGATCAAAACAAAGTCACGATTACTCCCGGGAATATCTTAGACAATCTGTCTCCAAATGATCGTGTTTTGTTCGACGATGGCTATCTCTTATCTCATGTCGTCAAAACGACTTCTGATGGTGTCATTGTTGAAATTGACCATGGAGGGAGGCTCAGCTCCGGAAAAGGGGTCAACCTTCCGGACATTTTTTACTTAGACCTCCCGGCATTGACAGAAAAAGATGCCGAGGATATTCGAGCAAGTTGTCAGAAAGGAATTGAAATCATTGCCGTTTCTTTTGTCCGCACCGCCGAGCATATTATTTCCCTAAAGAATTTTCTTGCCGAAATCGGCCATCCGGATGTTCTGGTCATGGCTAAAATTGAAAGTCGTTCGGGGGTTGAGCATTTTGACAGCATCTTACAAGTGTCTGATGGAGTGATGATTGCCAGGGGAGATCTAGGAGTAGAGGTCCCATTGAGTACAGTGCCTAGATTGCAAAAAGAAATGATCCGAAAATGCTACCTTGCCGGAAAACCCTCTATTACCGCCACTCAGATGCTCGAATCCATGATTCATCACAGAAGACCGACCCGGGCAGAGGTTTCCGATGTTGCCAATGCCATTTACGACAGCACTTCAGCTGTGATGCTTTCAGGTGAAACAGCCATTGGAAAATACCCCATCGAGGTTGTTCAAGTCATGAAAAGTATTATTCAAGAGTCTGAAGCTGACTTTGATTACAGGCGGTTTTTCGAAGGACACGGCACATTTATCTATCATGATGTGACTTCTTCCGTGACTCTTGCAACGGTAAAAACAGCCTATAGTTCTCATGCAACGGCGATCTTCGTTTTTACAAGCGGAGGCAGCACTGCCCGCCTCCTTTCGCGCTTGCGACCTGAAATGCCCATTATTGCCATGACTTCAAATAAGAAAGCATATCATCAGATGGCTCTCAATTGGGGTGTGATTTCCCATCTTAGCGATGAGATGAAAACCTTCAATGAAGCATTCGCAGCAATCAGTCAATTTGCTCTTGAGCAAAAACTTGTCAGCTATGGAGACCTTGTCGTCGCCACTGCAGGGTCGACTTTTGGTGTCGCAGGCACCACCAATATGATGATTGTGGAAAATATTGGAGAAGTTCTCGTACGCGGCCATCTGGGGATAGGGGATCGAATTCATGGGAATGTCAAGATTTTACTTGCTCCTAAAGAAGAGATTAAGCCTTATGCCGTCAGAGGGCAGCTGCTCGTGATTCCCCAATGTAATGAGTCTTTTCTCCCTTATATTCAAGAAGCTGCGGGCGTCATTTTACAGAATCATGTCGATGATCAGGTCTCTGAAACTTTTGCGATAGAAGCAGCAAGATCGATGAATAAACCCATTATTGTTCAAGCTGATGCTGCTTGCCGCATTTTGAAGGAGGGGCAGCTGGTCACTTTGGAACCGAAGAAGGCTCTCGTCTACAAGGGAGTTGTTTTGTAAAGCCGGGGCACACAGCTCGATCGCTAGGGTTTGTAAGAATCCAAAAACTGCTTGCCGAAACGATTCATGACATTTTCGAGAAGGGTCCATGGAGCCCGTCTTCTCAAAGGAAGATGCTGATGGTAGACGGCAATGTATTCCGGAGTTGTTTGCGCTCTCCTCAGTGTTTTATAGCGCCCGCTTCCGGAGCTTTGATTCAGAAAAAAACCCTCTCTTTTGGCGTCCAAAAGAAGAATCGTCGAGATTTGACGGTAAAGACCAAGATCTTGAGGCTGTGAGGTGTCATAGCCAAAAAATGGCGATGTCATCACTTTATCTTCCGAGAAATACCCCAGAGCTGCATCAATCTTTCCTGCTTGCTCCAGCACTTTTATTGTCATCCATTGACTATCCATCACAAGTCGAACAAAATTTTCGTTAAATTGTGGATTGCACCGGGAGTGCTTTTCGATGTTTAACTGATGATAGAGTTCTTGAATTCTTGGGATAGCGTCTTGGGGTATTTCCTCGGCTCGACGTTCTTTATAGAGGCTTTGATTTAAAATTTTCCGGTCGCTTTTGAACATGCGCGATTGAAAAGGCTCATGGGTTTTCGTATCGGTGTAGTAGAGAAGCCTGCTGATGACAAGGCGAAAACCTTCCTCTTTTAAATGCTCAAGCAAAGAGGGGGGGTGGATCTTATTCATCGAACGGAAGGCAACGGCATGCTGAGGGTATCTTTCGATCAATCCTTCGGTGACAGCTTGAATTTGGGCTTGAGTAAGCGCAGGGTGGATATTGGTCGGTAAGAGCAAGTTGTTGACAAAAATGATTTTATCAATTTCTCCCCATTTCAAAAATTTCCCCAGCATCCCTAAGAGGGATTCTAAAAAGGCCTTGGCCGCCTTGTTTTTTATCAGGGTCATTTCTTGCCTTCCATATTGGATATAGTGGGCGTGGGGAGAGCAGACATAAGAGCTGCCGTTTTCCTCATTATTCAAAGTAATGGGAAGAACGAGATCGTCGACTAATAGTGCTTGGATAGTTGTTTTGACATTGTTGATATAGTATTGAGGGCTATTTTTTATCATGGGGACGATGTATTTTTTTATCTTTTTAGCTCTTGTTGTGTTAGGCCAGGGGAGTTGATCAATGGACTCTTTTCCAAAAATTTTAATTGTTTTTTTCATCAAAAAAACCCTCTTAAAAACATAAATGGATCAGACATTTGCCTCCATAAAGATGAAATTTGGTATCGATAAAGTTGAAAGGGTAGTTGCCTTGACTTCCGTAGCGGCGGAATCGATAGAAGGGAATCAAGCTCACAACGATCGCGCAGTTTTGCCAACAGGTGCGATACCTTACGGGAATGTTCACTTCGTACTGCGTTTTATTTTTCATAAACAGTGTCACCGTATCATAATCGGGATCATCTGTAACTATGCTTTTTCCTTCAACCGTAAATTTCGCTTGAAGATCAAACCCGGCTTCAAGGTTGTCAGTGAAACAGACGAGGCTAAGGAGGCCGATGGTGCCGTAATGAAGGCGATTGTGAAAGGTACAGGGAAGAGGGGATGTGGCGAGAAACCGGTTTTTACTGTACAAATATCCATAACCGGCATAAGGGGTGAGAGAGGATAATTTCCAAGGGGAGCAACAGAAAGAATAACCCCCTCTTCCTTCAATTTCAGCCTCTGCGACTCTGGAGTTGAGATGCCCTCCGGAAGCAGTTTTCCCTGTCAAACATCCAGAAGCATAGTTGCCTCTTAAAGCCCAATACCATCCTTGCCTCCTCAATCGTTCGTAGAGAGCTCTTCCTCCATACAGCCAACCCGTCTGCCGGCTTCCCCCCTTTTTAGTTCGCTTCATGTGGTAAATTTCCGGCCCGATAAAACCTTTATGGAGCTCCCTATCAATGGGATTGTGACAAGAACCGCCGCATTCATAGCGAAGGGCGTAGAGAAGAAAAATTGTTGAATACAAGACGAAATATTTTAGCCCATTCATTGCTTTCGCTGTCTTTTCTTTTTTGTTTAGCTTATAGTTATCTAAATTTAAGAATGGGCATTTCGGCATCTCCTAACAGAGGGAGCTTTCCCGTGACGAAAAATACCCATTCTTGAACTCAATTACGAATAAGATCTTATGGCAACTGAGAAAAGCCTAAGGACAGGTTATAAGATTTTGACAAATCCCTGTCATCAGAAAAATTCACTTGAATCGATCGCTCATCTCATTTATAGGTAGATTCATGAAACTAAATGTTGCCGACACCGACGCTACCCCCCGAAATCTAAGTCTTAGACTCGACTTTGCAAATTTTTTGAACTCGCCTGCAGAGAAAGGCTCCACCATTCTCAAAAAATTAGGAGGGAATAAATGAAAAAAGACCGGGAATCTTTGACAAAGATTATAGGATTTTTCCTGTTGTTCAAATCCTCTTTGCTTTTCAGTAGTGAAGTTGTGATCAGAATGCCTAATAATGAGAGTTTGATTGCCAATCTTCCCAATAAAGTTTCTGCAACAACTGTCATGAATCAGGTGGAGAGGCAAACCGGGTTTCCAAGTGCTTCTCAGGCCATTATTTCTGATGGAAAAGTTTTAAGACAACATCAAGAGCAAGCTGTTCAAATAGATCATGGTCAAGAATTTTGGATGGAGTTAAAAACTGATGGGCATTTAAATGAAGAATTGATATCACAGAGATCTTACACCGGTTATCGAAATTACCATGCACCCTTAAACAAAAATGAAGTAAAGGATATACATTTTATTTTAAAAATCCTGGCAACAAAATCTCTGGTTTCACTTCTCAGCTATAAATCTCAATTGGAAAAAAAAGGGAAACGCATTGATCACGTCCATCCTCTACAGTTTTTATTTGCTGTATTCACGGATGAAGAAATGAAAATGCATATGTACAATTTGGAAAAAAAAAGGGGATGGGTTTGGCGCGATTTTATGAAAGGTCTAAGTGGAAGTCTGCAAGATGAATCGGAAATCGGAAATATGAAAGATTCCTATGTTGAGGATTTCGCCAACAAGTTGAGAATTCCTGTGAAACTGATTTCCGGTTCGATCGCTTCCTGTCAGTGGGGAGCCCTTGTAAAAACGCTTATTAACTCGACAAAAGAGGGAGATTCCGGTCGGTATGGACATTGATCTCAGGAAAAAAAAAGTGTTGCTGACAGGTGCGAGGTCCTATTTGGCTTTGGAGCTGGCTCGGCATTTTCATGAGAAGGGTCATGATGTGCTTGGTGCAGACACATCTTCGTTGCATGTGACTCGCTTTTCCAATGCCATTCGCAAATTTATCGTGATTCCCAGCCCACGTTTTGCAAAAGAGGCATTTCTTCAAAAATTGTTGAAAATCGTTGAAGAGGAGAAGATTGACCTCATTATTCCTGTATGGGAAGAGGTGGTCTATCTTTCTGAAAATCTCGACCGATTTCCCAAAAGCTGTGAAATTTTCTGTTCCCCTTTTGATGTCGTTCATACGTTGCACAACAAGTGGTTATTTATGAAAAAACTGGAGGCTCTCGACATTAAATCGCCGCGCTCATTGCTCATACGGTCTGATCAAGAGCTAAGGGAAATCCCTTTCACCACGCCCTATGTCGTTAAAGCATGCTATTGCCGGGCAGCCGATCACATTGTAAAAATTATTCCCCCAGAGGTTCCCCATATCAAGATCGAGGCAAAAAATCCGTGGATTGCACAGGAATATGTGGAAGGCAAGAGATTTTGTTCTTATAGCATTTGCTATCAAGGAAAACTTTTAGCGCACACCGCATACCCGGTTCAATACACGATCGACGGAAATTCTTGTACGGCTTTTGAGGCCATTGACCATCGAGAGATCCAAGAATGGGTCGACAATTTTATCACTAAAATACATTATACCGGACAAATCGGCTTTGATTTTATTCAGACAAAAGAGAGTGATCTGTATGCTGTCGACTGCAATCCAAGGGGAACAAGCGGGATTCACCTATTCAGCGTTGAGGATCAGATTGTTCGCGCTTTTCTCAATCAAACACCGACCACCATTCATTCAACAGCCGGAAGTGCTCGACAGATCGCCGTCGGAATGCTCCTTTATGGTTGGAAAGAAGCGATGAAAGAAAAAAAGCTTTCGGAATACGCCAAAAAACTCTTCACAACAAGAGATGTGATCTACAGCTCATGCGATCTCAAACCATTTTTTTTCCAACCCCTTATTTTGGTGTCCTATTTGATTAAAAGCCTAAAGGAAGGGCTTCCCCTGCCTGATCTTTTTACCTACGATCTCGATTGGAATGAAATACCCAAATAACCCCATGGGCGAATTGTTAATGCGTTATGAGACCTTCAAACTGTAAAGGCTCGTTGCCTAATTCCATATTCAGTTTGACACACACCGTATGAGCTAGCAATTTTCTCCAAAATCGAGAAGC
>JBAUVX010000088.1:0-3394 GCA_049583465.1 Waddliaceae bacterium
TGAGCAAGATTATCGAGTTCCTGACACATGATGCACTCCTTCTTAGGTGAAATTTCTTAGAATTTGGACATCACTTTATCAGGGTTGCCTAGATCAAGTTGCGCAAAACATTCGAAGGCTCACTGATTCTAAGTGGGTTACAAAATCGAAGCTTGGTCTGTAGTCACCAATCGAGATTTTGTAATCCACTTAGAATTAAAAAGATGAAGAAATCGCCCGCGCAACATGCGGAATGTGGGATATAGCTTGCCACTTGAGTCATTCATACCCAGCGCACGCCAGGCAAGTGTCAAACTCTATGCTGGTTAATTTGTGCAACAACGTTACTAAAAGTAAGGATATTAAAACAAAAAATAAAGAAAAATCATGTCTATTGTCATTACAGATCGCACATGCTAACATCGGGTCAAAAGGGGAGAGGGAGGGCAATAACATGTATCAGATTGATGAGCAGTTACATGCGTTTTCAAAAGCGTTAAAGAGAGGAAAGAGCATACGGTGCTCTCCTAATGGGCAGTGGAAGGTGGAGAACCGATTGATCAGCTATCTCCGACGACTATTGGGTCTTGAAGAAAGAAGGAAAGCATCTCTTGCCAAAGCGTTTCGAACATCTCTGGACTCATTGGAAAAGATTCCCGTGCGGTTTTGGGGAGAAAAAGAGAAAGAAATTCCACAAATTGTTGATTTTCAATGCTATATTGAAATTTCTCGCCTGATTTTGCAGCAGTTAGATCCCTGTATTTCTAAACGGGCAGTCGAAGAGGGGAATCTACTGAGAAGGGCGCTTGTCGCTTTGCTTTATCGTTTAGAAGATGCAAATGGAGGACTCTCTCCTGTTGCCGTTCAGCAAGAGCTTTTCTACTCTCTTTGCCAGGCTTTTCAAGAGTGGAAGCAGCAACACCCTCTTTTTCCCGGTTCCTCTCTCATCCAGCGCGGACAAGTATTTTTGCAAGAAACCTGCCGGTATCCTGAATTTGTCCACCTTCTGCTTTCCGACAAAAAATTGCTCGCTGAATTTTTCATCTGGGCATACAGGGATTCTCTTCCGATTCTCCCTTTTATTGAGTTTCCCGCGACGGGAAGAAAAATTATCAAGGCAGCATTAAATGGCCGCATCGGCTGCCTAGGAGAGCATCACCTAAAAGTGCAAAAGGTTTCCGTAGAAGGCGAGAAGGTCTTTGAGAAAATTTTATCTCTTCCTTTTGAGGGATGCGACATTAGTATTCTCGATGAGGAAAAAGTCATTATTTTTCGAGGAAATTATGCCTTGACCATTGAAGAAATTTTCAGGGTTTTTAAGAACAAGCGTATTGAAGTTGGCAATCTAGAATTGATGTCCGAGGGGATTATCAACTGGAATTGCAACCATTGGGGTTGGTGGGATGATGACAGAAAACAGTACCGTGCTATCGATTTAGAGCAGTCTGAATGGTGGAAGCAGCTGCCTAATTTAAAAGTATTGACACTGAAAGAAGCACGTCGAATGTTTGGCAATCATCTTCACGGCAATGAGTGGAATTTCTCTTTGATTTCCACCAGGCTGAGAAAGAATCTAGATGTAGAAGATACTCACGCTTACACAAATTTAGCGATTCCCATTGGAAAAGGATCGTATGCCATTTATCCCTTTGGAAAGTATTCATTCGAATTTCCACCCAATCTCTTATCCGGCTTGATGAAAAGCGGTGAAACCAAAGAAGCAACAATTGCTTATCCGGATGCAAATGTGTATTTTACACATCGCGATCCGGCGAGTTATTCTTTTGCTCTAACCGAAGGGCAAGCCATGCGTTTTATCGATTCAATAAAAAAAGACATGCTTCTCTCCCGTGAAGGACATCTCGTCTACCAGATTACCACTGAAAATTGTGCCAAGTGGTCACACGAAAAGGTGGAGGAGATTTTTGGCCATGATCGATTTCCCAATTTCTTCAAAATGCCTTTTCTTCGTGCTGAACCGCATGGCTTCCTTGCTGCCATGTTTGCTTTTGTTAAACGATTTCCAAAGAGATGGCAAATTCCCCTGACTAAACTTCTTCATCTTCCCATCGGCGGTTATAAGGGTAGATGGGTTGCGGAAAAAGGCCAAAAAGTTTGGAAGTCTCTCACACATCACACCTTCTGGAATGATACTGTCATTTATCATCCTGCGATGCTTCACAGGCAGCAAGAGCTTGGAATTATCGGCCGATACGTCTATTTGGGAGTAACCTCATTGGAAATGATCATTCAGAAAAGCTATCGCTATCTATATGAGCAGCTACAATCGTTTGGCTTAGGTTTGGCCTCTATGGCCCAAAAGGGGATAGCTCTATGGAGAGTCATTGATGCGGTCGCAACGCTGGGAAGTCGGAAGGCAATCAGCCTTGCAGAATGTCTAGAGCTTCCCTTCGGTTTCCCTTCCTACTACCGTCCAAATTACGTGGTTTTATCTTTTGCCCCTGTGGGCCTTTTAAATACAAAAGAAGAAAATGCCAGAGAAATGGTAAAGATTAAATCAATATAAAGTGGGTGGCTTTTGTTTTGACATGTGCAGGTATTCCCGTAAAATAATGCGGAATGAACCTGCTACTATTTACCGGACATTAAGAACATAGACATCATCCTTTTCCCTTAAGATTGTTTTTGTCTATGTTCTTAATGTCCGGTAAATAGTAGCAGGTTCATAGTGTACTCGCTTTTCTGACGTATCCATGTAGCTAAGTGAATGATTTCTGTCTTGAGCCCAATGCCTTAATAGGGCGCGTTGTGGCTCTAACGAGGGGGGAGCTGGGTGATAGGTTCGTCTTTCCTAAGATTTCTTTTGATTTGAAAAAAGTTTTTTTTGGTCCCCTATACTTTGGTTTAAAATATCAGGTTTTTATGAAATTTAACTTGATTTCTATGATGCAAATGTAACAAATTCAGGTTCGAATGGGGCTTTCCATGGAACCTGTCGTCTATATCCCTCGATCGATAACCAGCCATTTAAAGCGCTTAATGGAGCATTTTCCAAGTGTCGTGGTCGTTGGAGCACGCCAAGTAGGGAAAAGCACATTGATCCGACATGTTTTTTCTGATTATGCCTATGTTTTATTTGATCCCTACCAGGATGTGGAAGGAGCCCGCGAAGATCCTGATCTTTTTCTTGATAATCGAAAGCCGCCGCTGATTTTGGATGAAGTGCAGTATGCTCCTGAAGTGATCTCTGCTCTTAAAAGAAGGATTGATAAAAACCGAAGTCCGGGGCAGTACTTGTTGACAGGTTCTCAGCAGTGGGGAGCTATGACGGAAGTTCCGCAGATTTTGGAGGCGATAAAAGTATGCAAATTGCTGAAAATTAATTTCTTAAGACAGGTTTTCTGCGTTTTTTTCTAGTGACCACGCATGCATTGGACTTCGGTAAAATTTTGGG
>JBAUVX010000089.1:0-8807 GCA_049583465.1 Waddliaceae bacterium
AGGCTTCTCGATTTTGGAGAAAATTGCTAGCTCATACGGTGTGTGTCAAACTGAATATGGAATTAGGCAACGAGCCTTTACAGTTTGAAGGTCTCATAACGCATTAACAATTCGCCCATGGGGTTAAATAAGAAATAAAAATTTTTCTTAATAAGAACTCGAGCACGTCATCTACTTCTTGTAGCATCTTAGCAAAGGATTGCCCTTGCCTTCGCGCCTACAGTCGTAATTCGAGCCTCCTCTAGAGGCTTCCATAATTTGACTTGTCAAATTAATCTTTTTTGAACAAACTCATAGAATTTATAAAGAGGTATATTACCGCTTGCCTAGGAGATATTTGTGCGGGCAATTCTCGAGTTTTTTTTAGTCCGGTTTTTGCGGATTGCTCTTAGGTTCCGCTACAAGGTGACTGTTAAAGGACTTGAAAAGCTGACCCCCAAATACTTAAAGAACCCGGGGGGCGTTCTTTTTTTACCCAATCATCCCGCTGCTTTAGTTGATCCCTGCCTTGTTACACTAGCGGTCTGGCGGCACTATCCAACACGCCCTTTGATTGTGGAATACATGTATTTCATGCCTGTGATTCATCGGATTATGAAATTTCTAAAGGCCATTCCTGTACCTGACTTTGAAACTTCTACAAATAGCTTGAAAAGAAAAAGACATGAAAAAGTGATTAGCGAGGTCATCAAATCACTAAAAACAGGAGATAACTTTCTGCTTTATCCCGCAGGCCGCCTCAAACATACCGCGATTGAAGCCATTGGGGGGGCTTCTGCAACACACAGCATTATCCAAGAAGCTCCTGAGGCAAATGTTGTTCTTGTCAGGACAAAAGGTTTGTGGGGAAGTAGTTTTTCCAGGGCTTTAACGGGAAAAGTTCCGCCCTTGCTTGAAACGATAAAAAAGGGGATCGTCCATACTTTAAAAAATTTCCTGTTCTTTAACCCCCGCCGCCATGTCATTATTGAATTGACTCCAGCACCCTCGGATTTTCCCTATCAAGCAAGTCGATTAGAACTCAATCGGTGGCTCGAACAGTGGTACAACGCTCCGGATGGGTTGACAGCCCAGGAGGGGAAATCTCCCGGCGATTCCCTCGTCTTAGTGTCCTACAGTCGTTGGAAGGAAGAGCTTCCCACTGTTTATCAGCCAAAAGAAAGCGTAGAAAAACCAATCGAAGTCGAGGGTGTTCCGGAAGAAATTAAACATAAGGTGTTGGCAAAAATCACGGAATTAACAGAAATCGATCCATCCGCAATTTCATCGAATGCCTCTCTCGCATTTGATCTGGGGATGGATTCATTAGACATTTCGGAATTATCCGCATTTCTTCAAGATCAATTTGAAACAGGGCCCTTCCCCATAACAGAATTAAAAACCGTGGACCGCGTGCTGGGGATCGCCTCAAAAAAAGTCGAAATAGAAAAAGAGGTCGTAGAGGAACAGTCAGATCTTTCTCAATGGATTCAATCAGTTCCGAGATTCCGTACGCAAATTGCTCACGGAGAGACGATCCCGGAAGTATTCCTTTACAATTGCGAACGGATGGGAAAAGCTCCTGCCGCCGCCGACCAGCGATCGGGAGTTCTCACCTTTTCACGCCTAAAAGTTGCTGTTATCATTCTTGCAGAATACCTACGACACTTGCCGGGAAGATATATCGGGATTCTTTTACCTGCCAGCGTCGGCGCTTATCTGTCCGTTCTTGCCTGCCAACTTGCCGGCAAGGTTCCTCTTATGATTAATTGGACCATTGGACCTAGGCACTTGGAATCGGTGAGAGAATTATCAGACGTAAAGGTCGTGTTGACTTCCTGGGCATTTCTGGAAAAGCTCGATTCTGTGGATTTAAACGGAGTTGATGATCTTTTGGTCATGCTCGAAAGCATACGGCGGGAGTTTTCCTTATTGGATAAAATACGGGGATTTTTCCGTTCAAAACGTGGTGTACAAGCTATTCTAAAGACGTTTGGAATCGATACAATGACAAAAGATGATCAAGCTGTACTCCTCTTTACCAGTGGGACTGAGGGTATGCCGAAGGGGGTTCCTTTATCTCATCATAACCTTCTTTCTAACCAAAGGGCGGCATTTGACGTCATTGATTTATATTCCGATGATATCATGTTTGGAATTCTTCCTCCCTTTCATGCCTATGGTTTTAGCACCAGTGGGCTAATGGGCTTGCTTTCGGGAATTCGGATCGCCTTTTATCCCAATCCTACCGATGGCATCGGTTTAGCCCATGGATTTGAAACATGGAGGGTGACGATCATGAGCGGGGCGCCCACATTTATCAAAATTATGATAAATGCAGCAAAGGCTAAGCAGCTGCAAACCATGCGCCTTTGTGTGACAGGAGCAGAAAAAGCCCCTCCCGAGCTGTTCGAATTGATGGCAAATATCGGTAAAGAGCAATGTTTGTTAGAGGGATATGGAATCACAGAGTGCTCCCCGGTGTTAACAGCAAATCGCCCCGGGAAACCTCGAAAAGGGGTTGGCTCTCCCCTTCCCGGCGTGGAGTTGTGTGTCGTGCATCCGGAAACTCATGAACGGCTTCCTGTGCAAACTGAAGGATTGATCCTAGCTCGAGGGCCAAATATTTTTTCGGGGTATCTCAATCCCGGGTTTGCCCCTCCTTTTCTTACTGTTGAGGGGAAAGAATGGTACAATACCGGAGATATCGGTTTTCTTGACGATGAGACACGCTTGACAATTTCGGGAAGAAAAAAACGTTTTGTTAAGATTGGAGGCGAGATGATTAGTCTTCTTGCAATTGAAGAAGCCTTGTTGCAGTCGGCTCCGCAGAAAGGATGGAATATTCTCGAGGAGGGTCCATCATTAGCCGTGATTGCTCAAGATCGTCCGGGTGAAAAACCGGAGTTTGTGTTAATCTCTGTGTTTGATACCGGTGTTGACGAGGTCAATCAAACCCTCCGTGACAGTGGGGTCAGCCTTTTGATCAAGATCTCTCGAGTGATCAAAACAGAAGAAATTCCGGTAATGGGAACAGGAAAAATCCACTATCGTCTCCTTGAAGAAAAATACTTTTAACGTGGTATACGCATTCAAATCCAATTCTTGTAGCAACTTGAGTAATCATGGCAGCAGCATTTGACGCGACATCTCTTAAGCTGAGATTTTTTAATACAGAAGCTCGTGCGAAAGAACAATTTAAGCTTAGCCAAGACCGTCCAATTACGCTGTATACTTGTGGTCCCACTGTCTATGATTATGCGCATATCGGCAATTACCGCACCTATGTTTTCGAAGATCTTTTGCGCAGAACTTTGCAATTTTTCGGTTTTCGTGTCATTCAGGTGATGAACCTCACCGATGTTGACGATAAGACAATCAAAGGCGCCATCAAGAGTCGGCAAAATCTTGAGGCCTATATCGAGCCTTTTGTTAAAGCATTCTTCGAAGATCTCAAAACGTTGAATATTGAACCTGCTGAACATTATCCGGCAGCTACGGCCTTCATTGATACAATGATCGAGATGATTCAAGCTCTTCTTGATAAGGGGATTGCTTATCAAGGGGGCGACGGAAGCATCTACTATTCCTTGAATAAGTTTCCCCGCTATGGCTGTCTTTCCCATTTAAAGATCGAGGATTTAAAAGCAGGAGCATCGGAGAGGGTCTCTTCCGATGAGTATGAAAAAGAAAACGTTTCAGACTTTGTTTTGTGGAAAAAGTACGATCAGGAGCGCGATGGCCACATTTATTGGGATAGCCCGTTCGGCCCCGGACGGCCGGGATGGCATCTCGAATGTTCAGCAATGGCAATGAAAATTTTAGGGGAGACCGTCGACATTCATTGCGGGGGGGTTGATAATATTTTTCCTCATCATGAAAATGAAATTGCCCAATCCGAGGCCATCTCCGGTGTTCCTTTTGTGAAACTTTGGCTCCATTCCGAACATCTGATTGTCAACGGCAAAAAGATGTCAAAAAGCTTAGGGAACTTCTATACGTTGCGTGATCTCCTTCAAGAAGAATATACCGGCTTGCAGATTCGGTATATGCTGCTCCAAACCCACTATCGCACCCAGCTGAATTTTACTTTTGACGAACTAGGTGCGGTCAAGCATGCCATGCAGCGTCTCAACGATTTTATGATCAGGATGCAGGAAATCGATCAACCTCAATCCCACCATCTTGTTCAACCTATTTTAGAAAAAAGCTTGATGTCTTTTGCTGAAGGCTTAGCCGATGATCTCAATATTTCAGCTGCATTGGCCTCTGTCTTTGACATGGTCCGAGACATTCATGGGCTGTGCGACAAAAAGCAAATAGGGGAGCAAGAGGCAAAGCAAGTCCTCGATCACATGCGCCATATCGATAAGGTGTTGGGGATATTAACGTTCGACAAAAAGGAAGAGGAGATCCCTTCACACCTTTTGGAGGCGCTGGAAAAAAGAAACGCTGCCCGCCGGGAGAAAGATTGGGCAGCTGCGGATCAATTACGCGATGAGATTTTGAGTCAAGGATATCAAATCGAGGATACCCCGGCAGGTGCCCGTCTGAAAAAGGTTGGCAGATAGTGGATCGAAGAGGTTTTTTTCGTCAGGCATTACATTTTGTGAGTGGATTCCGGGATAAAGAAGACGGAAAATCCCAACAGTCAACCGTCAAAAAACAACGTCCTCCCGGCGCTGCTCCAACTGAAGAGGAGTTTCTCCAACGTTGCACCGGTTGTGATGCTTGCATGGCTGCCTGCCCCGTGCATGTGATCATGATCGAAGATAGAAAAAAAAGAGATCCAATCATTTATCCACAAAAGGATCCGTGCATACATTGTCCGGGCTATCCTTGCATCCAAGCCTGTCCAACAGGCGCGCTTCATAAAAACAATAGCCTCAAACTGCGTACCAAAAATTAACCTAGTGCTTTGTCAAGCTTAAAATGGGGGATTGAGCCGCGCCAAAGTCCCGGGGTTGGACGATCGTAAATGGGTCCGTATTGTCTTAATACTGACCCATTTACGATCGTTCAACCGCGGGAGCTTTCGCGCAGGCTCAATCCTTCATTTTAAGCTTGACAGAGCACTAGTACTCCATCAACTTAATTGTGATATATGCCTGCGGCGATTGTAAACCCCTCTTTCCTGCAAAATCTGCAAAATTCTCCTTCTGCTCTTCTTCTTGGGGCCCTGCCCCAAAAAATAGAGCGGAAAGAGAATTTTGCAGGAACGTGGAGGAGGGGAGACACAGTCTCGAATGACCGAAATTCTTTCTAGACAAGGTGAACAAAGCCAAATTTTATATTTCAAGTAAAACTAAGTCTTGGTCTTGGGTAAAAGTATGGTCGCGGAGCCGCTAAGATCGCAGAAAAATTAAAATAATCTTTTTAATGTCATATGCCCTGCGTTCCCATTTGCCCTGCGTTCCCATTTGCCCTGCGTTCCCTAAATTTTATTTGAATTTATTGTTGTGGATCGTTAAATTTTATGTTTATGAAGCGTCCAAATTTTGAATACGTTGTCCAAAATAACTCTAACAAGGAAAATTGTAAATGCAGCCCGTTCATTTTCGAATTGACAGAAGGCATGATGAAGATGAGGAAAAATCTTGCGATCCCCCAGCGTCTTACCATTCTTACCAGCAGCCCGCTCATTCTCGAATCGACAGATGGC
Organism: Waddliaceae bacterium; assembly: GCA_049583465.1. Classification (GTDB taxonomy): domain Bacteria; phylum Chlamydiota; class Chlamydiia; order Chlamydiales; family Waddliaceae; genus JBAUVX01. The sequence continues at coordinate 5,642 of JBAUVX010000089.1, forward strand.
ATGATGAAGATGAGGAAAAATCTTACGATCCCCAGTCATCTTACCATTCTTACCAAAAAAAGTCGTCTCTCTTCCAATATTCTAGCGGTTTAAGAGAAGAAGTCTCCCATCTAAACAAAAAAATTTCGCAAGAAGCTTTACAGAGCCTACACTGCTTGTCTAATCGTTCCTTCCCGGATAATCTGAAAAAACAGCCCGTTATCAAGGCGGTTGGTGTTAACTCTCCTAACGTGCAAGCATTCAATTCTTTGTTAGAGAGCGCGCTCACTGTTTTGGGCCTATCTAAAACTCTTATCCAGGAAATATCGGACTACCTGTGTCACGTTTACGACGATCAGATCCAAAACCTAACACAAAAAGGGATGGAAAAATTGGTTCTTTATGTGGCGGCAACACTTTTTGATTTTTTACAGTCTAACCAATTCGCCTTAGACAAGCCATGGCAAGAACAGCTTGCTTCTGTTTTACAAAAACGTTATCGGATCCCCGAGAAGGAAGAAGTATGGGAAGGTCCGAGTCAAGAGTGCCTCGAAAGCTTTGGTCTTGAAGTACACGAAGAGCTTGAGACTTCCAATCCACAAGAACGCTGGGTTACCGGAGAACTTTTTATTCATTGCGGCATTCGTACTGATGATGGGAAGTATTTTGCAGATGTTTTTAAAAGCAGCAAATATGGTTTCCGAGTGGGTACGGAGGAAGAGGCGCACCTACTAGAAATGCAGGCTCTTGTGGGGATTCAGCGCAAAAACAGCCTGGATAAAACAATTGCAGTCATTGCAGCTCCTCAGCTGAATCAAGCGGACTCCGAAGAGGTTTCTTCTCAAAGAAAGCAACAAGAAAAGTTTTGGGAAGATGTAAAGAGGCGAGATTTATACGAAAAACGAGAGATTGAAAGAGAAGAGTACATCGAAAGCCATCACAAACCTGTGATGAAAACATTTTATCATTCGATGCGTAGCTATTTGAATCGTATATTGATTAGCGTTTTTGCATTAAATGGGGGATTTGTTGAAAGGAGAAGCAAAAGCAAAGCGGACTTAGGAGCCACAGGTGTGCAAGCACTGACTTCTGTGATTCCGGAACCCATCACAAGAGTGTCTGTTCAAGCGTTGACAAAATGCTTTCAAATTCAGCAGAACCAAAATCAACGCAATCGTACAGAAAAAGCGGCAAACATAGTCCTTGATCCTTATATAGCGACAGAATATGCCCGCCAAGTAGCCATTAGGTTATGTGAAATTTACGAAGAACAAGTCGAAAGGTTGACAGAAGAAGGGGGCAGAACAGTTGGCACGTTTTGCGTGCATGGCAATCGTCAATTTCCTACAAGATGATCAACTCACTTCGAATAGGCCTATCCCGGAACAATTCATCGAAGCAATCCGGAACAATGCGAAAGAAAGCGGTTTTTTAAACGAGCTAAAACATCTTGTGGGCAAGCAAGTGGAACAGGGGGAAAAGAGCCGTCAATTGTTTCATTTTTTTCACTTCGACTCATGTGAGGTCGCAGTCGATCATCAAACGGAAGCCCCCTGGCGAGTTGATGAATTATTGAGTCAGTGTGGAATCAGAACACAGGCAGGGTATCACTATTTTGGCCAAACAACAAAACACGATCGTTACGGATTTCGTTTAGGCACTGAAATAGAAGCGAATGCATTAGGAATGCAATCAATAGAAATCGCTCCCATACGCTCTCCTCATGGGGAGAAGAAACACCTCCCTTCAGCTATCGACGTCGGGAACAACCTCACTTCGGGAACTCGGAGGAGTCATCAAGGGCGTGCCAACCTAATCGATGCATTGCGTGCTTTTTCAGAAAGCGTTTCTAAGCAATTTGGCCATCTATCTCAAAACGATGCCGCTTTTGGGGAAATGATCAAAAATCTTCACTATAGAATAGAAGAGCTTGAAATAGAAAGAAGTCCGGCAGTAAGAGATGATGGCCTGTCTGCTTTTGGAAGAGTAAAAAAGGGACTTGAAGATTTTTACAAAAGTAAACCTGCTCTTTCTCTTGCCTTTAGTAACAGGGAACTCGAGCTTAATCAAGCCTTTGTGCAGCTTGCTTTGGTTCAGGAAAAGGAGCAACAAGTAAAAGAACCCATCGCCTCCTGACAGTCCCTCAGTCCCTTGATCCAGCTGAAGGTCTTCTTCTGCTCGATAGGAATGGCGGTACCGGGCCGGGCGTCGGGCTTCGAATCCGGCTCGGGCGCGGTGACTTCGGCGCGTAGCACGCCCAACGGCAGGCCCTCGGTGGTGACCGCCAACGTGGAGTGCAACTGCAGCCCGCGGCTTTGCGCACCGGTCCGGTTGGTACCGATGTTCCCAAGCCCCTCGCACCGAGCCAGTCCCGAGTAGTTCAGGCTGCTGCCGTCCTGGATGCACAGCACCGTCTCCCGGGCCTTCATCCGCCGCAATGTTCGCTGGAGGATGGCCGCCATCGTCACGGCCGAATCGTTCGGAGTATCGATAAGCCTGTAGTACCCTTTCATCGCAGCTCTGTCTCCATCCACAACACCGCTGAACGTCCGCCCCGGTTGCTGCGCCAGCGCGCTGGCGCTGTCAATCAGCCGTTGTGTTCGTCGCTTGTCCCCCAGGGGAGCGCCTTCGAACTCCTGATGGGACCAGTCGCTGTCGTCGAGTCCTTCCGTCAGTGCCAGAGCCGGGAGTGGCTCACGACAGGGCGCCGCGTAAGCCCATCGTCTCACGGAATGCAGACTCCAGAACGTAGACGTAGATCGTCTTGACGGACTCCTCCCGGCTCCGGTCACGGTCCTGGCGACCCCTCCCTTGAGTCTGCCCGATCCATTGCCAGTTCACCGCCTTGAAACAGGTACCGGCATACGGCGGCTCGACGAATGTCTCCAGCAGCCACGGGCGGAAACCGTAGTGGACCTCGAAATCAATCCGAAGGCGTTTGAGGGCCACGCCCAGGATGTGCGAGGCGAGGTTGCGGCAGCCCACACCGGGGCGGATCAAAAATCGACTCAAGCCGACGACACGGTGCAAATGGGCGCGGCGCTTGGCTGCTTTCTCGCTTAGCGGAGCAGGAAGGCGGAAGCTTCCCGCGCGCTCCAACTCGCGCAGTGCCTTGAGGCATGTACTGCGCTGTTTGTTGCCTTGCCCATCCAGGAAACCAAACCGCTCGCACAGCTGGTCGGCCAGA
>JBAUVX010000090.1:0-1941 GCA_049583465.1 Waddliaceae bacterium
TCTATAGATTCTTTTTCGAAGTTATGGCCATGGTTATCCATGACAGGATCGCGAAACGGCTCTTGTGATATCGGGCAAATAAGATCGTCATGTTGATTTGGAGAGGAAATTTTAGAGGCAAGGACAACCTCAGCTTTTTTGGAAGATTTTTCATAGGCAGCCATGTCAAAATCAGAAAAAGGAGCATGTTGCTTGGGAACAAATAGATTCTTGTCTTGATGATCAATGCGATATTTTTTCCCTAATAACGATCTCAATACGTGCTGTAAATTGTTATGAGGGGCAATATTGACAATTTTATCGAGAAAGATTTCTCTTGATTCAAGATGCTTGGCATTCCTGTCAAAAATATCGACGATTACTCTATTTAATGCTTGTGCAGGTTTAAAAAGATAAGTGTGTTCCCGGCTGCGGAACTGAACAAGATAGGGAGAAATTTCTAACATGATAATCACCTATATTATTGTTTTTTAATGAAATGCATACACATTCAAGAACAATGCTAACTTTTTGCAATCGTTCTTCATAAAACGTTACTGCCTAAATCCAATTCTTGTAATAAGAATGCGTCTAGCGTTTCCTAAGAAGGGTTTTAATTATACAGCTCTTGCATGCTAGCAGTTCCACTTACATATTTCAAAGAATTTTTCAAATTTTTCCTCCTTCATGCTCCCCATCAATCCATTCACGGCCCCCTTTAAAAGGGTAACAGTTGTCCGGCCGCCTCTTCCATACCTCCGGGAAGACATCCTTGAAGTCGCATATCAGGAACCTGTATGCCAAAGCTTTCTAATTCCTCTCTTTCTCGCGCTGTTTTCCCGTAAAAAATAATTTTTCGAGAGAGTAAGGAGGCATTTGATGGGTTATTTTCCCCGATTTCAATAACTTTTTCTTGTAAGCTAGCTCGCCACTCTCCCAACGTCAATAAAGAAGAAGTCCTTCTTTGTACGTCGTTTGGTGAAAGGATGCGAGTGAGGCTCTTTGGAAAATTTCCCGAAGTGATATTTCTGGACTCTACTGCTCCGGTCTCCCTGAAATCTTTCAAGTTTCTTGATTGGTGCCCATCTAAAGGTTGACTCATGGCCAGATCTCCTCATTCAATTTTTCGAAAGAATCAGGATAAAGAAACGGTAAAGTCAAGACAATGAAAATTTTGGAATAAGCAAAAAATTATTCCGGTTTCCAGCGGATATTACGGCATGACTCCAAAATCAACTCGCCGGAAGCCTTCCACATGATTCTCTTCGAAAAGAAAGTCCCCTGTTCAAAGATTCAGTTCGCTTTTCTTGGGCTTCCGATTTCGGCTTATAGCTCGCTTTTGTCGTAAAAAATGTCGGAGTAATTTAAAATTCGCCTTCGTCGATCTTGTTTTGAAATCCTAATTCTGACAAAATCTTTCTCGAGCTACCTTATAGCATTTATAAATAAGGGGAGAGCAAAGCAATGAAGTACCAACTGCCGCACCAGCTATTCCACCCCCTATCTCTGCGCTATTTCGACCATATATCGCGGCTATATAAGATATGAAGGTACCATATGACAAAGCTGTACCACAGAAACAAGCGCAACCATAACCGCAGCAATAAGAAAGACAACACCTATTTGGATTGTTTCTGTATTCCTCCTGTAACTGTGGGCAGCAACAACAACATTCAAAAGGATCAGGAGCACGAACTGGGTCGGGCTGAACATATATCGCACTATATCCACCATTTCCGTCTGGATTTATTTGGTAACTCCCATATCCATATTCCGAAATATACATATATTCATTTCCTTTTTTTTAAAGTTTAGCCATGGATACAAAACATTTCAACCTATATTTCCACCCCTTGGGTGAGATTTTTTGGAATTAGACCCAGATCCAGTTAGAATGGGTCTTAGCCATTTTTTCGCCTTATTCTAGTAAAAAATATGCTAACATACTCCTTTTACAAAGGA
>JBAUVX010000091.1:0-3731 GCA_049583465.1 Waddliaceae bacterium
CTATTTTTGCCGATTTCTTGCCTATTGGGCTGATTTTGCGCTCAATTTTTCACTCAACTTTCATAAGTTGAGATCAAAATTCATCACAAAATCACCCTAAAGATTCAAAAAATCGGCTGAAAAGCGTTTAGTGAGATAGGTTCGTGGTCATCAATCGAGATTTTATAATCCGATTAGAATCAAAAAAATGAAGAAATTGCCTGCGCAAAATGCGGAACTTGGGTTTTAAAGGCAGATAGGACGAGATGCTCTTTTACTAGAGAGTTGAAAATATATTTTCTTTCGAAGTAAATTAATGAAAACCCGGGTTAGGAGAGACCACGTGCCGCAATCAGATTTTCAGTCAGGCTCCATCCGGGAAGCCATCCAATTCGCCTCGCAGGCAACACCGGAACAAATTGAGTCTGAAATTGATAATATGACCTTGGAGCAGATCTCCTCTGTCATTGTGCATATCAACGAAACCCATGATTCCCATTGGAGGGGGAAAACTCGCGCGGCCATGTTAGGACTTAATAAAAGAGATAAACTGGAAAATGTAGGAAAAGCCCTATCTCTTGCTCAGGCCGTCGAACTGTTTGATAAAACATTACAAGTGGAAGACAAGCACCATTGGAAACTCTCTCCTCTACTCGTTGGGATGCCGCCGGAAATGTTTTCCGATATTTTGAGCCAAGCATCGGCATCACAACTTCACCTTCTACAACATGAAGGAGCCACCGAACCTGTACAACATCAACTGACGAGGCTCAGCCATCAAATGACGGCTAAAATTCTAGAGATCTCGCAAGAAATCGATCTCTTCCATGAAGAAATGGAAACGCTTCAAGTGGACGCTCTAAGCCGAGAGGATGTTTTGGAAACCATTCACCGCATTGACACCTATGGAGAATTTTTTCAGCGATTATTCGCTCAATCAAACAAGGCATTGGCCATTGCTTGGAATACCAAACGATTAGATCTCATCGAGTCGTTCAATAAGATCAAGGATAGCTGCCAAAAATATCAAATCTATGGGATAGGAAGTCCTCGCACAGCTTCATCCCCGCCTCATGGGCTCTATGCTAAATTGGAAGAAAAGCTTTTTGGAATCTATGGAAATCCCAACAATCCTCAAGATGTAGACGCGGTGCGCAATGACGAACCTGCCCTCGAGGCTCTTGTGAAACTTTCTGTTTGGTATCTCCGCGACTATTGGAACATGGGTCTTTTACCCTCGATAAAAAATCGCGAAGAACTAGACTTAAACCTGGAAACCCATTCGGAATTGGAACGAACCCAATACCGGGAAGCTTTATTTTCTCAAGTAAAAGAAAATCTTGAAAAAATCGGATTATCAACAGTCCAAGACTTAAAAGATGCGTACATTTTTTCCCAAAAAAGCCTACAAGAATATATCCAACAGCGTCAAAGATAAATGAGTTCTTTTTTCACTTTCTAGTTGATTTTATTATGCACACTTTAATATCCTTTTTATTTTGATTGCGAATGTACAATTATGGTAAGCTCTATTCCATTATCATTAGACAACGTGTCTTCTCTTTGCCAATTTTCCCTTCCGGAGTCTAATGTAGATGACGTTCGCGATGCTCAAGTTCACATTTTCTTAGTGAATCATGAGAAAGCCGATCAGAATAAAATCATTGCTAAAGCACTGGAACTTCTAAAACCAACGGAAGAAGATATCCTCTTAGTCGAGGACACACGTTTTATCGATCGGTGGAATTTTGCAGGGGTCAAAAAGTTATGGGAAAATCCAGAAATCTTCAAAAAAGCAACAATGCAGCGAAAGCGTATCTCCTACATCGAACAAGTTGTCCCTCGCCTTAAAGAGCCTGATTATCCATTAGAAAGAAAAATAAAGGCAACTCGGCTATTTTTTTCTTTATGCGAGTGGTTAGGGTTAAAAGATAACAGCCTAGAAGCCTTTAATGTTGAAGAGCTACTCTCTTGTTTTGAACATTCTGATGAAGAACGTTCTGCGGAAAAGATAAAAAATTTCCAGGAAAAAGCTCTTTCATCCCTCAATCTTCTTAAGAAAGAATTATTCAAAATAATCGTCAAGCAGACATTTACTCCTCGTCAATCTTATTTAATCTCAAAGATTAAAGAGTGCTTCTCTTACGCCAAAGTTTTCCTCATTTGCGGCTCCAGCCACGGCAATGTCAACACGTCAAATTTCCCCGATGAAGCCGAACGGCTGATACATTTTCTCCAAGAAAATACCAAGTTCGTCTTATATGATTTAAATAGATAATGAACCTATCTACTTAAAATCCGGAATTAAACCTTCCTAAAAATTTATAATATTTTATTCTAAAATCAGATCGCGCTATTATTAAAGTAGAGTTTAGTTTATCTAATTTGAGGTGAAGAATATGTCTTTTATGCCATTAAATAATAATTATCAACGACAAGTTGACCACTGCCTTAGAAATTATGAAAAAATTGCTCAGTGTGAAGAGGGCGGCTATCTCTGGGTCAAAGAGAACGGGGACCTAGAGCTAGAAAGGGTTGACCAAACGGGACTCATGGGAAGTTGGCAGGCATCAATCGGGAAATCATGGACGAGTTGGACTTCAGATAAATCAAAAGTAAGCTGGCGTGATGTTTGTCAGACGATAAGGAGCCTTAACGAAGAGGCAGCACAAATCATCAATAATACAAATTTTGAAAATAAGGAAGATGTTAAAAATCGCAAAATCCGACAGATAGATCCGAAACTTCAAGAGGCGAGCAGTTCTTTGGTAAAAATTCGGGATTTATACCACAAGCAAAGCCTCGAGAGATACACAGCAACAGCAAGCAAGAGGGAAGCTGAAGCCGCCTATTCCCAATTGATAGGGGATATCAACCTCCTTCATAGAGAAATTCTTGAAAAATTAGAAGCAAAAAAGAAACCCGAAAATACTCCGGATATGGAAACTTTTAATGGAGACGTTGGCCTAGAGGCTACAGCTTTTGAAGCCCTAACAGGACAGGAGGATGAAGAGTTTTCCGAAGTGGACCTGGACGAGGTCCTTGGACCCTGGGATGTTATCAACAGACAGACTGAAGAAGAAGCTCAGCCTCTTTTTCCGATTTCCTCGCAATTACAACACATCGAAGAAACTTTGCGACGAGCCCCGGAAAGCGTAACAGTAGAAATGTTAACTAAGTGGATTAGAGGGAGAAATTCACGAAAGAGAGGCGGCTTTGATGGACTTTGAGAAAGAAATGAATGAAAACTACGGAGACGACAATGCTGTGCTTGCAACAATGGGAAAACTTGACTGGCGTTTGCTCAATGAGGAAAAAATCTTCAACATCCTTAACGATAAAAAACTGAGTGCAAACACTGTAAAAATAGCAGAAGATTTGCTGTCACAGCGGGGTCTAAATGAAGGGAACAATCGGGAAATGATTCGTGGAGCGGCGATTCTATTACACACGCGGCTAAACGAACTCCTACGAGATCATTTATTGAATGATACACTAATTAAACATCTGGTGAAAATACAGGAATGGACCGACGACCTTTGGGCAGCCGATCAATGGATTCAGCGTCATGCTCCCAGGGATGGCGACCTCACTGTACAGACGACACTTGCTCTTTCCTGTCATCAATTAACCCCATGGGCGAATTGTTAATGCGTTATGAGACCTTCAAACTGTAAAGGCTCGTTGCCTAATTCCATATTCAGTTTGACACACACCGTATGAGCTAGCAATTTTCTCCAAAATCGAGAAGC
>JBAUVX010000092.1:0-3397 GCA_049583465.1 Waddliaceae bacterium
AGATTTTTGATTCTAAGTGGGTTACAAAATCGAAGCTTGGTCTGTAGTCACCAATCGAGATTTTGTAATCCACTTAGAATTAAAAAGATGAAGAAATCGCCCGCGCAACATGCGGAATGTGGGTTAAACAGAAATTCTCTCCAGCTTCCGGGCTGCTACATCGAAATAGGGCCATCGATGCCAGAGTTGGTAGTCGCCGATGATGTAAAAGCGATGGGCAGCACGTGTGACAGCAACGTTGAGGAGGTTTGGCTTACGCGATGCCCATTCTATCGATCCCAGAGTTGTTTGATCTGCTCCCAGTACAAAAAACACTGCTGTTGCTTGTTTTCCTTGAAAAGAATGAACAGTCCCAACGGATTCCTCAACCCAGGAGCGCAAAGAAGTTGATTTCCATTTGGCCTTGAAAAATTTCTTCAGATCTTTGTTGTGGAAAATAAGATACTGAAGTTGTCGAACCACTTCTCGGAAGGGAGAGATGACATAAAGGTCGAGCGATGGTATTGCAGTCAAAACTTCTAAAAGATAGCGGGTGAGTGCTAGCCCTTGAGCAGGAACGTATTGCCGATCGGCTACAGTTCCACTCACGTCATACCAACAACTTTTTGGAAGAGGACAAGATAATTCTGCAGGAGTTGCAAGAACCATTGTGCTCTCATAGGCAATCTCATTGGCAATGGAAAACATCGGTTCGATACAGCGGCGATGGACCCGCAAGGGGGTACCCAGCCAATAAGGAACATCGCATTTGTACCGTTTTGACCCATACTTCGCCGCTGCATCCATCAGGTTCTGCACCGAAACTTGGGAAGGAGCCCATGAAAGTTGATGGTCTTGAAGTCGAATCTTTGCCATTCCATCGATGATTTCAGGGGGAACGGTAGAAATCGGTTCAATTTGGAAAGGGTCGCCGATTGATAAAACTCTTTTCGCCCGCCAAATTGCCCCGACAGCTGCCTGTGGTAAAGCTTGCCCTGCTTCATCGATAAAGGCCCAACCGAGGCTCTGCGGCTCAAGGTATCTAAAGAGACGTCCAATAGAGGCAAAAGTGGAAGAAATAAGCGGAATGAGGAGAAAGACACTCTGCCAGGCAAGGAGGGTGTCGTCGGCCGTTGTTGGATTCTTTCCTTGCAGCAAATGGGAAATTGCCATCAGATTGCCGCGGAATCCTCCCTTTGGACGAAGAACTTCAGCGAGCCACGCCTCATGAAGAGCCATCGCTGCCACAAATAATTCCGAACGGATGTGGTTGAGAGCTTCAGGTTGATAGTACCCCTGTTTTTGAGCCTCCGATTCATCGAGTGATCCTTCCGGAAAGCGAACTTCCGGATAGGTTTGTTTACATGTTTCGTAGGCTTCTTTGCAGGTCTCAATAACAAAAGCCCATTCGAAGAGCTCAAATTCCTTGGTTTCAATAACGGTGTGAAGCTCTTCCATTTGATGACGCAGCTTTCGACTTTGTTCCTTTTGTCTATGGAGTTCCTCTACAGAAGCGATCTGTTCCTCGGCATACTTGCTCAACCTCTCGGACCACGCGCTCCACTTTTTTCCTTTGACAAGTTTATCGATGACACCGGGTCGTCTTTCGTTCCACAGTTGCACCCTTCGCTCCAGAAGATCGAAGAGCTCTTGGGCTTCCTCTTCTTTTTTTTGCTGATGCAGCTGCCGGCTTTCCATCTTAGCGGCCTTCTCTTCCGCCTCTACGAGCTCCTGAAGAGTCCTCTCGAGGCGGGCTTCTAATCGGCCTCCCATCATCTCCTCGTGAAGGTTAGCGAAAGATTCGAGTTCATGAATTAAGGCTTCATGCTGGCCGAGGAGCGATAAAAACCCGCTTCTTGCCTCGTTAAAAGAAGGTCCCTTATACCCCTGGGCCCAGTCCCAGATCCGTCCTTCCCCTTCGTCACGGCTGATGAAGACGCTTTCAAGCAGATGACGGCAATTTTTCCTATTGCCCACGGCAGCCGAGATGAGCCCCCATGCCTCTCTCTCTTCCACACCAAATAACTTGACCGCTATAGGTTCTAAATAGGAAGCGTGTGCATAAGCGGAATCTACATGCCGACGAAGGGGAAGCTCATGTGAAAGATTTTCGACTGCGGTGTTATTCGATGAGACAACGACCATTTCGTAGCCTAGCAAATCGGCATGGAGATCGCTAACAAAAACAGGATCTCCGTCCCCAAAGCCAATCGCACGTTTCCCGACAAAAGCAGCCTTGGCCGCCCTAAATTGTGCAAGAGCTTGTGCACGCTCCACTATTTTTGCTGCCAAGATTTCCCGCAAAAGGGTTGTCTTTCCCGTTCCGGGCGGACCGTTCACCGAGAAGAGACCGCCATCATCAAGCGATCTCAACGCTTGATTGATAGCAAATTGCTGCATTAGTGCTTGTTGATTAGATCCATTTGCAGGCCAGCGCCCTTTTGGAAGCTGCGAAGGCCTGAGGGCCTTGAGGATGTCCGACGTTCCTCTTTCACTCTCGATGACGACCCGTTCGTCATTCTTTCTGCTTAAATAAAGCTCAAGAGGTGTTTTTCTTTGAAATGCTAGAGAGGCCGCCGCTCTTTCCAAATCTAAAATGTAGAAACTGTTAAGAATGGGAACGTCCGATTCGAAGTTTAGCTCCCTTGTTGTCGCTTGCTTTTTCCCGTCAAGAGGCTCGATCAGAGCAAGCGGATACTCATGAGGTGTATAGCCGGCCCAACCAAAGAGTACCTCTACCAGTTTGTTAAGAGCCGGGAAATCCAGCATGGGCGCAGATTCTTTCGGCAGCCTCACAATCCTAGCCGGGAGAGTTTCCGAAAACTCCTCCCGAAGGTCGATGAGAAGCCGTTGAACACCCTTCCAGTAAGACTCCATCGTAAGAAACTCCATCCCTCGATTAAGGAGATTCCCATGCGCCCAAGGTAGAGTTGAAAGAGTGAGAGTCCCCAAGAGCGGAGTGCCGAACTTGGTGACAGTCAACCGAGCAAAGCAGCTCATTGTTCCGGGAGATGCGCACTGCCTCCAGTCAACCGATTGCCATGCGCTAGGGTGTTCGGAAAACACATGACGCGCCCGATCGGCAGTCTCTTCGATGCTGAAAAGCCCCAAATAGAGTTGGTAGCCTTTGACAAAGGGACTTGCAGGATCATCTTCGGCAAGGGCCTCCTCTTCCGACCAAGGAAAGCCGCATGGCTGATCGGCATACACTCGTTGATACTGTTGAGAGTTGTTGAGCAAATTGTCTAAAAGGTAGGGAGAAAAAAACTCAACGAGTGTCCAATAGTGAAGAATTGATCGCTTATACTCCAAAAAGTCGTCGGTCGATTCCATGGTCTTCTCATGCAAAGGGATATATTTATCGTTTAATCCCAAGTTCCGCATTTTGCGCGAGGCGATTTCAATAGATTTTTGATTC
>JBAUVX010000093.1:0-5105 GCA_049583465.1 Waddliaceae bacterium
CATCTTTTGTTTGGTAGAGGATGAACTGAACAAAGTATTGCAAGGAAAGAAATTGCGTCAGAGAGGGCGTGTTCCTAATTTGACAAATGGCGAGGTGATAACCATGGAAATTGTAGGCGAATTTTTAGGAAAAGACTGTGATAAAACAATTTGGGAGTACTTTAAGAGCCATTGGAAACACTTTTTCCCAAAAAAGAGGTCGCATCCGGAAATCTACTCGAATGACGCATTGTTGATCCTTCCCGGGAGCCTGAATGATTCTCTTTACTTTTTCCTAAAACTTCTCTATGATGGATGCGTCTAGTTTAAGGAGAATTTATGTCTTCAGTAAAAAAGAAGCGTAGAAAAAAAATTTCAAAGCACAAGCGCAAAAAACGCAGCAGACGGGATCGTCATAAAAACAAATAGCAAGGTACCCCGCCCACCAAGCGGGTATCCTCCTGCCTTTTTCCCCTATCCCAAAAAGAACAAGTCGATAATCAGGTTGTTAACATGTGGACATACCCGACTCTCTACGATGTGATTGTCATAGGCGGCGGCCATGCAGGATGTGAAGCTGCCCTCGCAGCCGCACGGATGGGCGCTCATGTTCTTCTGCTTTCCATGAATCTCGATACAATCGCTAAAATGAGCTGCAACCCTGCAGTTGGAGGGATCGGCAAAGGGCATATGGTCCGAGAAATCGATGCTCTCGGCGGCGAGATGGGAAAAGCCACCGATGCCACAGGGATTCAATTTCGGATGTTGAATCGGGCAAAAGGCCCCGCTGTTTGGGCGCCGAGAGCTCAAGTTGATAAAGTGGCCTATCAATTCGAGATGAAACACCGCCTGGAAATCACCCCTAATCTAGAGATAAAACAAGGGACAATCGAAAGCTTAATCATCGAGTCCGACCGGGTAAAAGGGGTGACCGCAAAGGAGGGGATTGCCTACCATGGAAAAACCGTTGTCGTCTCTGCCGGTACATTCATGAAGGGAATGCTGCACATCGGCGAGAACAATTTCTCTGGCGGCCGTGCCGGAGATCAACCTTCAATAGGCCTGTCAAAATGCCTCAAAAATTGCGGTTTTCAGCTCGCTCGATTCAAGACAGGAACCCCCCCTCGCGTCAATAAGCGATCCATCGACTTCGCTCTAACTGAAGAACAACCCGGAGAAGAGGGAATATCTTTTTCTTACGACGAGACGACACAGCCCCGACTGCCGCAAATTTCCTGCTTTGTCACCTATACGACAGAAGAAACAAAACAGATCATCACAAAAAATATTGAACGCTCTCCCATGTATTCGGGAAAAATACAGAGTGTCGGACCGCGCTATTGCCCTTCTATTGAAGATAAGGTCGTCCGCTTTGCCGACAAAGAAAGGCATCAAATTTTTCTTGAACCTGAGGGATTGCACACCGAAGAAGTGTATGTCAACGGTCTCTCTTCCTCCTTGCCGTTAGAGGTGCAGCTAGCCTTCATTCATAGCATCCCTGCTTTACGGCAAGCGGAAATCATGCGTCCGGCCTATGCCATTGAGTACGATTATGTCATCAGCGGCCAAATTTCCTCGACGTTGGAGACGAAGCGAATCGAAGGATTATTTTTTGCCGGGCAAATTAATGGCACGACAGGCTATGAGGAGGCCGCAGCTCAGGGGCTCATGGCAGGCATCAACGCCGCCGGTCGAGTTGCAGGCCTTTCCCCTATAGTACTGAAGCGCTCGGAGTCCTATATCGGAGTGATGATCGACGATTTGATCACAAAAGGGTTGCAAGAACCCTACAGGATGTTTACAAGCCGAGCTGAACACCGCCTTCTCCTAAGGCAAGACAACGCTGATCTTCGACTGCGAAAGTATGGCTATCAGCTTGGATTGATCGATGAAAAAACATACGCAAAACTCAAGGAAAAAGAACAGATCATTGAAAGGGAAATCGCCCGATTCGACACCAAGTACAAGCAAATCGACGGAAAACACTTTTCCCTTGCTCAGATTCTACGCCGCCCCGAGATGACCTATTCCACCCTGATGAAAGAGTTTCCCGACAGCGTTGACGACCATGGAGAAGAAATCAACCGGCACATTGACATTCACCTGAAATACACAGGCTATATTGAAAGGCAAAAAAAAGAGATCGAACGGCTTTCTCATTTGGAAGAGCGCACCATCCCTGACACTTTCGACTATTCCGCAGTCTCAGGCTTGCGCACCGAAGCTCGGCAACGCCTCGGCGAGGCAAAGCCGCTCAATCTAGGACAAGTCTCCAGAATCCCCGGCGTCACCTCTGCCGATATTTCGGTTCTCCTCATCGAACTAGCGAAGAAAAAGGATCGTAGTTGAGTAGCCATCGACAACCTCTCAATGTGCTGCACCTAAAAGCTTACCCCATTTTTCAACAGCTGCAGTTGGAAGAGGCATTGTTGCGCACAGACGATGGAAACTGGTGTTTGATCAATGAGGGATCGCCTCCGGCCATTGTGATAGGAATCTCCGGAAAGCAGGAACATCTCATTAATGAGGAGCTTCTCCGCCAACGGCCCATCCCTATCATTCGCCGTTTTAGCGGCGGCGGATGCGTTTTTATCGATGAACGGACAATTTTTTCCACCCTTATCTGTCATGGCAAAGCCGTCGACATCCCCCGCTTTCCCCAACAGGTGCTCCGTTGGTCGGGAGAGCTGTATCGTCATGCATTACAAGGACTGGATTTCTCCGTACAAGAAAATGATTATGTGATTGGAGATAGAAAATTTGGAGGGAATGCACAATATTTCCGCAAAGATCGATGGCTGCACCACAGCTCCCTTCTTTGGGATTTTGACGTAAAAAACATGCAGTATTTACAGATTCCCCAACACATGCCGCACTATCGGAACAAACGAGAGCACAAGGATTTTTTGTGCCGGCTCTGCGACTTTCTCTCTTCTCAACAACTCTTTGTTCAACACTTTCTTCAATCGCTCTCCAAGCATTTTGTTTGCCGGGATGTTGTGGTTGAAGAAGCACAGATATCCTTGAGGAAAACTCACCGAAAATCAACAAAATGCTGCTGAAAGGGGTTGAGTTCTTTTGCAATCAACCGGTATGTACAGGTGGGTTCACTTCCCAAAGGTCAAGTTCATAGGCGCTACGCCCTGAATCTTTTGCTTTAGCGTCGTAATCCCTTAAACAAAATATCGTTGATTTGCAATTTCCGGTTCTCAAGTATCCCAATCAACAGCAATAAACCTTAGCTTTCTAAATGTATTATACACCTTTTCACTTTTTCTAGTATATCTTTGGGCTGGAAATTGTTTTCCCTTGATAATTGATGCATCGGAAGATGAGAGCGCTTTTAACGATTCGGTTTCCAACGTAAAATAACGGCACCTCTCCAAGGAAGTCGATCTCTTCAAAGAAATCCTGCAACCGATCACGGTAGAAGGGAATGTTTTCCCGCCATTTCTGTTCTAAATGGGGGGCATTTTCGACCGCAACAAAAAATCCCGTTTTCCCCGTTTGCTCATCTTCCATGCTCGGCCAGTAAGAAAATTGATTCTTTCTCACTCCCAGAAGATTTAGGAAATACGCGCGCTTTTGTCCCGGTTGATAAAAACTTAAAATGCTGCTCATCTGGTATTTGTCCCCAAAGAGAAAGTGCTGCTCGTCGTCAAAGCCGGCAGTGGCGAGCTCTTGTTTCAGCTGTTCCCAGCCAATATTGTGGCGGAAAGGATTCCACTTATAGGGAATGGACAGGATTCCCTTTTCTTGGAGGATCGGAAGACCCAAAACCATGAGGGAAAGGATGATCGAAAGAACAACCCCTCCAACAAGCCATTGCTTCCCCCGCCTTGCACGTTCACAAGCGAACCAGCACAACACAACGATTCCCGAAGGATAGGCAAAGACACACCAATTGCCCTGCACTTTTTGAACGATGGAGAGAAGAGAAAAGGCTGCAAGTATAAGGATGCTGACAGCGCCGCAAAAAATAAGTTGGGGCCAAACATCCCTGATGTTTCTGATCAGCACAACAAATGCAATGAGTAGCAACACAAATAAAATAGGAGATAGCAAACTGATTTGCGCCCCGACAAATTCCCAAAAATTTCCGTGCAGCAAAGGAGTTGCTCCCAATTCGTTTGCATGCCCTCCCTTAATTGTCGCCAACACATGTCGAAATGTTGCCCAATCATGTGTGCGATTCCAAATGATGCTGGGCAAGAGACCCAGCAGTGAGAGAGCAATCCCCGGAAAAACGGTTCTACTCTGCAGATACGGAAACCATCTCATCGCCAGAAAAACAAAAATCCAGAAGAGATACATCGGCCACTTAAACAGCGCTCCCAGCAAGATCAAGACTCCCAGCAAAGGGTAATGAGGCGATGTCCCTTTAGCCAATGCTCTCGCCATGATAAGACAGGCTAATGCCCAAAACAGAACCATTCCTCCATCTGTGGTTGCTAAAAAAGCACCGAGGATTCCCAAAGGAGAAAACCCCATCACCATTCCCGACCAAAAAGCACTCTCCCATTTCAGCCGGCAAGCTCGTGCAAGAAAGAATGTTGCAATTGCCAGGAAAAAAGAGGCGGCGACAGAGATAAAGCGCACCCCAAGCTCAGTATCTCCAAATAGCCGGGTTCCAAGCCAAATTTGCCAAGCAATCCCCGGAGGCTTGCTATAATAGCCCCAGTCGAGTTGTTGACTCCATGTCCAGTATTGCGCCTCATCCGGACCCAATCCAATGACGCCGGTTTGGATGCCAAGAATCACGAGAAAAGATTTCAACAGGAGAAACAGAATTAGCAGGCCAAGATAGTGCTTCATCTCATCTAAAGAGAGGGGTAAGTTAGTAAACCTCCCAATCATAAATGACATCCACCGAGAGTACAACGTTAAATCGCACCCGTCTCAAGTCCTGCGGCGAAATGTGTGTCAATAATAACTCGGCGATGCGGAACTTGGGCTAAAGCCTCCCGATAATCTTCAACAAGCCTTTTTGGGCTGGAAGCACCTTCAAGAATCAGACGTTAGCGAGCTAGTGCTCTGTCAAGCTTAAATTAAGAGGTTGGGCCGCGCGAAAGCTCCCGGGGTTGAACGATCGTAAAAGGGATTGTATTGACAATACTACCCCTTTT
>JBAUVX010000094.1:0-1861 GCA_049583465.1 Waddliaceae bacterium
ATTTTTATGAAAATTTGAATAAAAAATTAGTGGACACGCATTTTCCCAAAAAAAACACGATTATCAAATTCATTGTTAGTGATTTAAGAAAGATTTTGCCGCAAAAAACCGCGGAACTTCCGTTTTATCATTACCGGAGCGTCAGGTTCAGGTAAGACAGCAGTATTGAACCTCCTTAAACAAGGGTTTAAAACCACAGAAAAATCCATAACTTTTTTACACTTTGACTCTATTGGTGTCCCAGGCACAGATGAAATGACAAAACTGCGTGGGTCTCCTGAAGAGTGGCAAAGGATAAAAACAGATGAGTGGGTTAAACGTCTTAGCGAGATGCCTCATTCTTACGACCCACTAAAAGAAAATATTAGAAAGATTCAAGATGCGCTAAAACAAAAACCCAGCAATCCCTAAAGAGTTTTAATATGCCAGCACCTCCTTTATTAACAAAAAGGCTTCTATTACGCCAATGGAAAGACAGTGACCTTCCTCTTTTTGCCAAGATGAATGCAGATGCTCGTGTCATGAAATATTTTCCCTCGAGACTTTCTAAAGAAGAAAGCGATTCTCTGGCTAAAAAGATTCAAAAGGAGCTTAGGGAAAAAGAATATGGTCTTTGGGCTGTCGAGGTCATCGGGGCTGCACCCTTTATCGGCTTTCTGGGTCTCCATTATCGAGACTTTCCCGCACCCTTTACTCCTTGTATTGAAATAGGTTGGAGGCTTGTCTATGAACACTGGGGCAAAGGATATGCCTTTGAAGCTGCAGAAAAAGTCGTGGAATATGCTTTTAACACTCTGAAACTAAAAGAAATTGTGTCTTTCACCACTCCGGACAACAAACGCTCATGGAACCTGATGAGAAAATTAGGGATGAACCATAATCCAGAAGACGATTTCTACCATACCAAGCTTCCAAAAGACCATCCTCTGGGATTTCACGTACTCTATCGAAAACGGAATCCAAACGAAAAGCATGAATCTTCACAAATTTTATCCCCTACTCAGAAGAACATTGAAGCATGAGCGTTCTCTTTTTTGAAATTTAAAATGTTTTCTTTAAATGAGGGTATATGTTTGTGTTCAAAAGTATTTTCTTGTATTGTGCTTAGAGCTAATCAAATTTATTCAGCAAGGGACTACGCCATGCATCCAGTGAATCTGATGCTCCAAAACCGGAAGGAACCCCTAACAGGATAGATGAACTAGTACGAAAGACAATACAGCGCGGACAGTTCAGGGTCGTTTACTGCCCTGCGTGAGAGATTGGCTAATCAAGGCATGGAAGCATTGTTCGAAGAAATGGCAGAACAAACTGAGAAAACGAATAGGGTAATTCAAGAATACGGGAATATGCTCCTGCAGCATGGGAGACAGAATAATCAAGACATAGAAAAACGGATGATCGAGGAAATGGCGCGGACAACGATCATACATGGGGCAGCAAAAAAAATGGGCCGCGCCCATCCTTAACCAAGCAAATGAAGGCTCTTTAAAAAACGATACCCAAGCGAACATTGAAGTGGATGGCTTTTCAACATGGGACTATCTGAATATAGCTCGTCACTTCTATCAAATGAACCTATTTCACTAAACGCTTTTCAGCCGATTTTTTGGATCTTGATGGTGATTTTGTGATGAATTTTGATCTCAACTTATGAAAGTTGAGTGAAAAATTGAGCGCAAAATCAGCCCAAGAGGCAAGAAATCGGCAAAAATGGTTTAGTGAGATAGATTCATATACCAGTTCGATAGCATGGATGAACAAATGAGGATATTTCATCAGACAGTTTTGCGTATTGTTGAAATTGTGGAAAAAGAATATCAAACTGGCAATCTTGATCGATTAGGAGTCTGGCCCTGGT
>JBAUVX010000095.1:0-2885 GCA_049583465.1 Waddliaceae bacterium
TGCCGGCACGTTCAAGGTTCCTTTTACCCTCATGCTATAAAAATCACAATATTTGCACCGAAAAAGAAAAATTTTGAGGTCTATTATCCTGATTACTTAGGAAAATTTTTACGACTCATAATTGCTGCTTTGAGAAAATGTGTCTAGCAAAAAAGATTTTCTACTTTTCCCCGGATCTTCAGATAAGTGTGAGAGCCGCCCGGCTACTTTGTCGTAATCCCCATGCCATCAAACTTGTCGAGAGACTTGCACAACTCGATATACTCGCGTGCCATCATGATAAGACCGCAGTCAATCAAGAGCTTTTGGAAATCGCGCGGCTTGTTGCCGACTACAAGGAGAGCATGGAGCAAATCCCATGGTCGTTTCAGCATTTATGGTGGAATGCAATTGAAGATAGGCTTTCCGGAAAGCAGCGAAGTCTTATCACGATTCTCCGGCACATTCTGGATGGCGAAGGAAGAAAACAGCCAAAG
Organism: Waddliaceae bacterium; assembly: GCA_049583465.1. Classification (GTDB taxonomy): domain Bacteria; phylum Chlamydiota; class Chlamydiia; order Chlamydiales; family Waddliaceae; genus JBAUVX01. The sequence continues at coordinate 477 of JBAUVX010000095.1, forward strand.
ACTGTGCGGGGTGCTGCCGGACTCTGTTTGTTCACCTTTTTCAAACTGTCGAACAAAGATTGGAAAGATCCAAAACAGCTGGAAAGGGTACAAGAGCAATTGCAAAATGATAAAGAAAATCCCGAACTTGATTTTGTCCAAGCGCTGGGACCGGTATTTTTCCTGGAGGCGGCTAACATCGTCTGTTTGGGCGGCCAAGCGGGTAAGACATATATCGAGGCTCTGCAGTGCCTCTCCTTAGCCGGAGGTCTGAATAACGGTCCAAGAGCCTTCGAGTTTATCCTTCGGATTGTTCGGCTTGTCGAATACGAATCTTTTGGGGAACTGTACTTTATGTTGCATCAAGCCTTTGCTGAAGGCAATGTGCTGCTCCCCAAAGATCCCATCAAGGCAAGGCGATACTTAAGGAAATCTTCAGACCTTGACTATAAACCTGCCATAAGGTTGTGGAAGTCTTCTGATCAGATAGTACCGCAACAGTGTGTTCAGCATCAAGAGGATGTCAGAGAGGAAAATCGATTGTGGAAGTGCGTCCGTCATCCCGATTTTGGTGTTGGCTGGATTGAGAGTGTCCCAAATGAGAGGGGGGAAGTCTATGTCGCTTTTGGCTCTCCTGATAGATCACGGCAGGTGCCGGAAGGAATTCTTACCCCAATCCCAAATGATTGGACAGGAAACACAGGCAACGCAATACCCCCCCTCCCTCAAGAGGCTTCAGAGGAAGAGAAAAAATAAGGGTCCTGCACGACTATTTTGACCAATGCCTCTCTTCCTGTGAGTGCTCATCATCCCATTACTACCTGAGGTTATCTTCCGGAAGCAAAGAGAATGCCGTTTCTTTATCGGCCTCTTTCTGAAGATCTTGAGCTGTTTCAGGATCATGATCAGTATCCATCTTTCCACACATTTGGTCCAAAAGCGTTGAAAGTTGTATTCTTTCCCTTTGTCCCTACGCTCTTTATTGTCTTGACATTGAGGTCGAAATCTTTAAGAGCTATCCATTTAATTGTTTGGTCATCATAGGATTTGAAGTAATAACGAAGCCTGTTTGGATCCTTGACCGATGTTAGAAGGGTGGCGTCCGTGGTAAGTTTGCCATTTTCCTTTTGCCTCGCTGCTCCAACAGGGATATCGAACTGATTCAGGATATGAAACGTCTGTCCGACGAGTTCGTCTGCATGTTGCGCCGGAAGGGCTGTTGAAGAAAAAATAGCGGCGCGTACAAACCTCGAAGGGGGCGTGAAATCCCCGGGCAGCCCCACCATGCCCGACCCTTGTCCGAAAGGAGCAAGATTCACTCCTCTTAGGGATACCGGGTTTACATTAAAGGGTGTTAAGTTAATGAAGTTGCGCAGATTTGTCAAATGCCAATCAAACGTGGGTGAGTTGGTAAAAGCGCCGAGTTTGTTGTCATAAGTCACAAGAGTGCCTTCAATAGGCTCTATAACCAATGCGCTTCCTTGTTTATCATAAACGATGTAGTGGAAAGGAGCAGGAACAGAGCCCCATCCTTCAATGACTGTCGGAGCAATGACGATGGAATCGAGAGCAGCTTTCACCTCGTCAAGCGAGGCGAACTGTGTCAATACCCAATTCGGAAACTCAACAGGAGATATAGCTCTTGACTGATAGACCTTATCATCGGAAGCATACCCGGCAAAACCGGGAAAATAAAAGGCACCGCATGCAAGGCCTTTTTCATTCATGCCATCCATGACCACCATGTCTTTAAAGCAATAGATCCCTGCTACCGCATATTTCGACGTGTAGCGCAAGCCATCGCCTGAAGGAGTTTTCCCGATAAAAGCATAATTTCTGGGGATGACGCAGGCATACATGTCGATGACAGTGCCGAATTCAACGGTTCTTCCGTTTATGGAGGCCCCATCTTGCGCCGTCATACGTATCCCGGTGCACGCATCCAGGCAGAAGACAGTTGAAGTAAAGACCGTAAAGAAAATCTGAAAAAAAAACCGCATCAACGAACCTCCTTTTCCTAATGTTAGCATCAATGCAATAATGATGTAACAGCAACGTGATAATGTCCTCTTGTATACGATGATTTTTATATGCAAAACGTCGTTAAACAGTACATAATCCGGATAATATTCAAGAGCCTTGAAGGGTAAAACCCTCTCATTTTTCACTATTTTTGATTTTTTTACCCACCACTCGCGATCGATTAAAAATAGGAGGATCTTACTTGCTTTGAAACTAGACCAGCTCGCTCTACGAAAAACGTCATAGAAGCCAGTATATTTTTTTTCTTTGGTGAATCCAATACGGGTGTATAGCCAAACAGTTGGAGTACTCTAGGCCGCCAATTCCATCGTTTCCATCGTTTCATTCTCCATAAAATTTCCGTAAAGTCTTTGTTTCTCTTGGGCGATGTGGTACTGCCAATAATCG
>JBAUVX010000096.1:0-5985 GCA_049583465.1 Waddliaceae bacterium
GCTTCTCGATTTTGGAGAAAATTGCTAGCTCATACGGTGTGTGTCAAACTGAATATGGAATTAGGCAACGAGCCTTTACAGTTTGAAGGTCTCATAACGCATTAACAATTCGCCCATGGGGTTAAAATAGTTTTTTTAGTTGGAATTTGACGACATTTTCTAAAGCTTTTCAATTGCTTCTTTGATGTCTTCGATCTTTGTCAACGGCTTATCGCACGCTCTTTCATGACAAATATAGAGAGTCGTTTCTCCTTGCAGTGGAATGTACTCTCTTACAAAAGGAAAAAGAGAAAAGAGCTGCTCATCCCCCTCTCGACGCCAAATGACAGCCCGATGAGGAATAAACGTGGAAAAAATTTTTTCTTGAATGTCTTCCCGATAGTTCTGATGTTGATTGAGAGCGACAATGAGAGTAGGAGCTTTGCTTCGGTGATAATAGCGGATCAAATCCAAGATATGGTAGCCGAATCCCGATAAATACGATCGGAAAACCGCCTCTGCTGCGCACAAAATATTCTCTGCCTGTTCAAGGTAGTTTCGATCATAAGAAAACTGATAAAGCCGCAACAGATTTTCACAATGAACAGCATTTCCCGAAGGTTCGCCGCTATCGGAAAATTGACATTTTCTCAGAATAAGATAAGGATCTCCCCCATCTGTTTGATAAAAGCCCCCATTTTCCGCTTCAAACTGATCGGCAAGAATGTCTGTCATCTCCATTGCCCATTGCATCCACTCAGTTCCTAGACCGGCTTCAAAAAGAGATAGTACCCCGCGAATCAAAAATGCATAATCCTCCAGACCGCCGGAATAATTTGCCTCTCCTTCCCGCCACCTTCTAAGAAGCCGACCTTCTCTCCACAAGTTATCTTTAATAAAACGAGCGGCTTGTACTCCTGCTTGAATCAATTGCGGATTGTGCATTGCGCACCCGGCTTCTACAATCGAATAAATCGTTAAGCCGTTCCAAGAACTGAGAATTTTATCATCTTTTAAGGGAAGATCCCTCAACTCTCGCATCTTTCGCAAATACTGTTGGAATTCGACAATATATTTTTCAAATTCTACGGGATCAAGATCTCTTTCTTTTGCAAACTCATGAAAACGTTTTGTTGTATGCAAGACGTTTCTCCCTTCAAAATTTCCCTCTTCCGTAACACCAAAGTATTCACAAAATAATTGACTGTCCCGGCCTCCTAAATGACTCTGCACTTCTTCGAGAGTCCACGTATAAAAAATGCCTTCTTTTCCCTCTGTATCGGCATCTTGCGCCGAATAAAATCCCCCTTTAGGATGTGTCATTTCCCTCAAAATATAGTCGAAGATATTGAGACTGATGCCCCGATATAAATCCTTTTTCGTCAGTTTCCATGCTTCAAGGTAGGCGTGGGAGAGGAGAGCATTGTCATAGAGCATTTTTTCAAAATGAGGAATTTGCCATTTTTCATCTATGCTATACCGAGAAAATCCTCCGCCTAAATGATCATAAATCCCCCCTCTTTGCATCATATCCAACGTCCTTTCCACAATAAACAGCGCCCGGCTGTCATTGTACAACGATGAGTAATGCATCAAGAGGTTCGTCTGATAGGGAATGGGAAATTTTGGAGTTCCCTTCAGTCCGCCATAAGTAGAATCGGTCATTTTAAAAAGCAATTCAATGGCCTCTTCAATCAGTTCCTCCTTGGGGAACTCCTCTTCTTCAACGTCTATACTTTCTTGAAACGCGAGGGTAATCTTTTCCGCTTGATCGAGTACTTTTTCCTTTTCATCGCTATGCCATACTTCACTGATACGCAAGATGAGATCCGACAATCCCATCAATCCCCCTTTTGTTCTTGGCGGTAAATAGGTTGCAGCAAAAAAAGGCTTGAGCTCCGGTGTTAGGATGAGATTTAAAGGCCACCCGGCTACACCTCCCATCATGCTTTGAGCAAATTCCATGTAGATGCTGTCCACCTCAGGATGTTCTTCTCGATCCACCATAATGTTGACAAAAGTCTCATTCATCAGCTCAGAGAGTTCAACATCTTCAAAGGATTCGCTTTCCATGGTGTGGCACCAATGGCAGGTGGCATAACCAACTGAAAGAAAAATGGGTTTATCCGATTCTTTTGCCTCCTGAAAAGCTTCTTCTCCCCACGGATACCAATCGACGGGGTTGTGAGCATGCTGCAGAAGGTAAGGAGATTTTTCATGCACGAGTCGATTTGTATATTTTTTTTGTGTTGCCATCAGAGGTGCCTTTTGCTCTAGCCCATACCTCTATTTTACCCGAAAATCAAGATTTTTTTTCTGCAAAGGGGTCAAAACACTAAATTTCATCTTGTACTTTTTTTGCTTAAAGCTTATTTGTTATCATTAAAAGTTTAATTCGACGCTGCTTATACTCTATGCGTAATCGTTCACGGGGTATGGTATAGCTTAAGACGTTGATTCTGAAGCATCAGCAAATCAAAAAGCGAGAAAGGACAAAATTATGGATCGGCACGAGGAATCACTAGGAAAAGATGGTGCGGGAGAAAGCCTCGACTCTCAGGTTCCCCAAAAAGGAAAAAAACAAAAAAAATGGACAAACGCCATTGCATTAGGCGTCCTAGGCATCGCGATTTTAGGACTCATCGGGTTCGAACGTTTTGTCAACAGAAAGGCGGATGACAAAGAACGGCTTGTCCGAGGCAGCCAGTCATTAATGATCCTCTCAGAAAACCGGGAACGTGAAGGCGCAGGGTTGATTCATAGTTTGACGAACAGAAATCAGCAAGAAGCCTCCCTTCCTTTCGAAGCGATGAAAGAAACGAATAAGGTGCAAGCTAGCCGCATCAAGACTCTTAAAAAACAGTTGGTTGAAACAAGTCAGAAATTCCATGAAATGAAAGCGCATTTATTTACAAAAGGAGATCCTTCCGACCGTTCCCATTTAGCGGAAATCTGCCAAGATCTCGTAGAAAAAGAACGAATGAATCACGAATATCGTGAAAATATCGATCAGCTAAAAGAAGAAAAGACCATGAACGAAGAGAAGATGAATCGAATGGAACATACCATTGATGCCCTAGCCACCATGACGGATGCGCAAAGAACAGCGAAAGAACAGGCAATCACTAGCTTTCAAGAACAAATTAAAGAAATACAAACCCATGTCCAACAGGAAAAACATGATTTTTTGGCAACCATCGACGAGTTAGAAGGGGCGCAACAGGTATTGAAAGACTCTCTTGCGGATAAGGTCGCCGAAGTAAAGGGCTTAGAGGATGAAGTCTCGTGGCAATATGGTGTTTTAGAGGAAAAAGAAAAAGAAATGCAGTCCCAAGCAGAGCTTTTTGCTGCGTCTGAAAAGAGTTTACAGGGACAGCTGCAAGATCTCGTTGTCGCCATGGAAATCGAAATTTTAAAAAATCACAATCTCGACAGCGATTTACAAGTGATAAAAGCAAGAGAAAGCGCTCAGCATCAGTATTCCAAAGAGTTAGAAAGCAAACTCGATCAAACACAAGATCGCAGGCTGGCTGATCAGGAGTATTATTCCCGGATCAAAGAGGTCCTAATCCAACACTATCTCGAGGCACAAGGCATTCTCGATGTCTATGCCAGTGCACATGACGATTTTATCCATAAAAAGTCGGAGCTGACAGCGCTTCTTAACGAAAAGAAAGAAAAGACAGACAAGCTGCAACAAGAACTTCAGGATGAGCTGGCAAGAAACGAGAAGGAACAACAGCGCGGATTCTGCTTGGAAGAAGAACTGCATAACGTCTCGCAAGAAATGACTGCCTTACAAGAGGAGCTCTCACAACAACAAAGACTTCTCGAGGAAAAAACCGAAGAGTTTGAAGTGCTCACTTATTCTCAGGCGTCGTTAAGAGATCAGCTTCAAGAAAAAATTAATCAGCTGACAGAAAACTTAGAGGAAGAAAAAACAAAGGTTGCCTCTAAAAACCAAACCATTCAAGAACTCACATTGAACATAGAATTAGAGAAGACCCGGACCCAAGAATTAAATCACCACCTAAAAACTACTGTTTACAACTATGAAGAGGAAAAATTACGTGTTGCAAACCTTGAGGAAGAGCTTAGCCAAAAATCGGAAACTCTAGGGGCGGTTGAAGACCGGCTCAAAGACAAGCAACGAGAGCTGAATGAACATAAACAAAACCTACGTACGTTAACCGCCGATTTTGACAAAGAGAAAATACGCACCAAGGAATTGCATGAAGCGTTAGTGATTGCCTTGGAGGAAAACAAGGGCGACGAATTTATCATCAAAAACTTAGAAAGTTTAGTTGACGAGAATACCGATCATCTCGGACAGCTTCACGATCAGCTTGAAGAGAAAAAGGACCAAGTGGGAGCAATGGAAAAACAACTAAAAGTGCTCTCGGAAGAGTTGGCAATGGGGAAAATGGAAAAAGAAGACCTTTTTCGAGAGCTCTCGACGACGATTGCCGAAAGAGATGCGGAAGAGCAAACATGTGAAAGCCTGCAGTTAGATGTTGAAAAAAACACTAAAGAAATCCGCTCTCTCCAAGATTCCCTAGCGGATAAACAGAAAGAGCTCAAGGAAATATCCGAGAAGTTTTCCATCATGGTTAGAGAATTATCCGAAGAAGAATCCCACACCCAAGATCTTCAAAAAAATCTAGAAGCCGCATTAGCAAGATATGAAGAAGAAGAAAGCCATGCTCAATCCCTTAAACAAGCATTAAACGATCATGAAAAACAGACGTTAACTTTGTTAAAAGAACTTGAACAAATGACGGCAAACCACCAAGTTGAACAACAGCGAGCGAAAGTTTTCGAGGACCGTTTACTTTCGGCACTCTCTCGAAATGATGAACAAACGCAATTCTCTAACGAATTAAAGCAATCCCTTTTAGAAAGCAGTCAAGATATTTCGTTTTTGAAAGAAACAATGCAGAAGCAGCAAGAGGACATTCATGACTTGCAGCAAGCCAATACAACGCTAAACAGAGCGCTGGGCACAGAAAAGAATCGCACCCTAGTCTTGCAACAGGGGAATGAAGTCGAGATTGAAAAAAGAATCGCTTTGGGAAAAGAGCTGGAAGAAGCCGCACGCTCTTCCAACGAATTGGATAGAGCTATAATCACTAAAGATCACGCAATTAACGAAATGCAAGTGAGGATCGTGCAACTATCGGAAGAACTCGAACAAGCGATGGCTGCAACTGCCGAATCCAAAGAACAACTCAAAGAGGAGTTAGCGGCCAAAGAACAATTTCGAACAGAAAATCGAAAATTGGAGCAGCAACTCGAAGAGTTTCGGCAACATGTTATAGTGGAAAAAGAGCAGTCTTTGCATTTGGTGGAACAAGCCGAGAAGGAATTAGAAACATTAAAAGCTGAAAAAACTCAATTAGAACAAAAATACTCTGATCAGTTAGACCTTCTCCGTAAACAACAAGAAGTCGTTGATCAGCTTTCTCAAGATCTTTTAAGTAAAGAAAACGAGGAAGTAGAGGGGCATTCTACGGAGGAAAAGCTATCTCAAAGATAAGAACTGCGGCTGGGCACATGACATTAGAAACTTAATTTGAAGAGTTATTTCTGACTTGTGCCGACTAGTGTGACAAAACAACGAATGTAAATTTTTGGAGATAATAAAATTGACATGCTAGTATTTCTTAAAAAAACGTAGATGTTGAAAAAAGATTCGAGGTCAAGCCCAACTTATTAATTACTTGAAAGTATCAAATATTTTAGTAGGCTTGTTAATTAATTTCCGAAAGAGAAGGTTGGAATACAAAAGGGTTCATCATCCTGATCATCATGCCGCCTGCGATCCTGCTCATCTTGTTTCTCCCTATACCTTGTCCTTACCCACAAATTTCTTGAATTTGTGAGTCCCAAACGTGTAAGTTTCTCTTTTAACAAGGAGAAGCTCTATGAAAAACGATTGGGTGGAAAAGCAATGGAATGGTGCACCATTAGGGGATAAGCGTCTTGAGAAGCGAGCTATTAAAATTG